>NZ_CAXTHO010000047.1:0-18744 GCF_964244015.1 uncultured Amnibacterium sp.
AGCAGGTGGGTGTGCCGTGCGGCGCCGAGCTCCGCGACGGTGTGCGCACCCGTGAGCACACCCACCACGAAGCGGGCGCCCGCCCGCGTTCCCGCGGTCACGTCGTTGACGGTGTCGCCGGCGACCAGCACCTCGCGCACATCGACGACGCCCGTCGCCTCCATGGTCCTGAACACCAGGTAGGGCGCCGGCCGGGAGGCGGTCACGTCCTCCGCGGTCACGAGCGCGTCGACGTCGCGACCGACCTTCCAGCCGACGGCGTCGAGCAGGCTCTCGGCGATCTCGCGCACGTAGCCGGTCTGCAGCGCGACCCGCACGTCGTCGGACCGCAGCTGCGCGACGGTCTCGGCCACGCCCGGCAGGAGCACGGGCGGGTCGTTCGCGTAGGCGGTCGCGAGGTCGTCGGAGAAGGCCGCGAAGATCCGGTCCGCCTGCCCGACGTCGTCGTGGAGCGCGGCCAGCAGGCCGACGATCGCCTCGCGCTTGTCCGTGCCGCTCCACCGTGAGAGCAGGTCGTCCGGCACGGTCCGGCCGGTCGCCCGCTCGACGGCGTCGCGGAGGACCGCGTACACGGCGCCGCCCTCGTCGATCGTCGTGCCGGCCATGTCGAGGGAGGCGAGGCGGATCGTCACGACCGCAGATCCTGGCGTCCCGCGCGAGCCGGATCCCACCTCACCACCTCCTGTTCACTCGGAGTTCCCGTGACGACACCTGGGTGTACCGAATGCGAACGGTCGATGAGCACTCCTTCGAATCCCCTCGGAAGAGGGCCGCAGCGCAGCATGCTCTCGGCTCGTGGTGCAGAGCAGAACCGACCTCGTGGTCATCGGGGCGGGGGTCGTCGGGCTGTCGCACGCCTGGCACGCGGTGCGCGCCGGCCTTCGCGTCGTGGTGGTCGAGCGGGACGAGCGCGCGGTGGGTGCGAGCGTGCGGAACTTCGGCCACATCTGCACCACGGCGCAGGCCGGTGAGGTGCTGGACCTCGCGGTCGTCGCGCGGGAGGAGTGGCTCCGCCTCGGTGCGGAGGCGGAGCTGCCGATCCTGCAGCACGGCACGGTCGTCGTCGCGCGGACCGAGGCGCAGGCCCGCGTGCTCGCCGAGTTCGAGGCCGAGCGCGGCGATGCGGTCCGCCCGCTGACACCGCAGGGCGCCGCCGACCTGCTCGGCTTCACCCCGCCGGGGATCGTGACCGCCGCACACCTGCCGGCCGACCTCCGCGTCGACCCGACCACCGCGAGCGCGATGTTCGCAGCCCACCTCGAGCGCCTGGGGGTGGAGTTCCGGTGGCGCACCAACGTGCTCGACCTGCAGCCCGGCGTCGTCCGCACGACCCGCGGCACGATCCTGACCACCCGCACCGTGCTCGCCGTCGGCCACGACGTCGACCGCTTCTTCCCCGACGTGGCGGACGACCACCGGCTCGTCCGCTGCCGTCTGAGGATGATGGAGGTGGACGCCCCGTCGGGCGCAGTACTGCCCGCGGTCCTGACCGGCAGCTCGATGCTGCGGTACGACGGCCTCGCGCAGCAGCCCTCCGCCGCCGACGTGCGGGCAGAGCTCGCCGCGGAGTCCCCCGCGCTGCTCGAGCAGGGCGTGAACCTGATGCTCACCCAGCGCCCGGACGGCCGCCTGGTCATCGGGGACACGCACCACTACGGGGTCACCGAGGACCCGTTCGAGGACGAGACGTCGGACGCGCTCGTGCTCGGCGAGATGGAGCGCCTGCTCGGCGGCCCGCTGACGGTCCGCCGTCGCTGGCGCGGCGTGTACGCCTCCAGCGCGAAGGCGCCGTTCCTCGTCACCGAGCCGATCCCCGACGTCACGGTGGCGTCGGTGACGACCGGCATCGGCATGACGACCGCGCTCGGGCTCGCCAGACGCGTGCTCGACCAAGCCCTCGTCACGACCTGACGAGCCCCAGATCGGCATCGGCGCCCGCCGACGCCGTTTCCCCACCAGGAGAAACACCACATGCACAGCAGCATCACCCCGACCCGACGTCACGTCGTGCGGGCCGGATCGGTTCTCATGCTCGCCGGCCTCGTCGGCGCAGCGCTCACGGGCTGCTCCGGCAGCGCCTCCGGTTCCTCCGGCGGCGCGTCCTCCATCCCGAAGGCCTCCGCGGCCGTCGCCACCTCGGCCGACGCCTTCGGTGGCATGGAGGGGCTCGTCGCCGCGGCCGAAGCCGAAGGCAAGCTCAACGTCATCACCCTGCCGCCGTCGTGGGCGAACTACGGGAAGATCATCGCCGGGTTCCAGAAGAAGTACCCGAAGATCAAGATCACCTCGCAGAACCCGAACGGGTCCTCCGCCGACGAGGTCGCCGCGATCAAGTCGCAGGGCACCGGGGCGAACGCTCCCGACGTGGTCGACATCGGCACCGCGGTGCTCGACGCGAACAAGGACCTCTTCACCCCCTACAAGGTGGCGAACTGGGCCGACATCCCCGACGAGTACAAGGACGCGGACGGCCTCTGGTACTACGACTACACGGGCCTGATGTCGATCGGCTACGACTCCTCCAAGGTGTCCGCACCCGCCTCGATCGACGACCTGCTCGGCTCGGCGTACAAGGGCAAGGTCGCGATCAAGGGCGACCCGACGCAGGCGAACGAGGCTGCCAGCGCCGTGTACCTCGCTGCGGCGCAGTCCGGCGGCAGCGCCGACGACGTGCAGCCCGGCATCGACTTCTTCGGCAAGCTGAAGAAGGCCGGCAACCTGATCTCGGTCCTGCCGACGCAGGCGACCGTGAACTCGGGCCAGACCCCGGTCGTGATCCAGTGGTCGTTCAACAACGTCGCGTGGGGCTCCGCCGGCGGCTCGACGGGCAACCCGAACTGGAAGACCGTCGTGCTGCCCGGCACCGCGATCGGCAGCTACTACAACCAGTCGATCAACAAGAACGCCCCGAACCCGGCCGCCGCGCGGCTGTGGGAGGAGTACATCTACTCGCCCGAGGCGCAGAACCTGTACCTCGCCGCCGGTGCGTACCCCGCCACGCTCAAGGCCATGACGGACGCGAAGACCGTCGACGAGACCACGCTGAAGACGGTCGGCGAGCCGCCCGCCGAGCTCGTGCAGCTCACCGCGGACCAGGCGGCGAAGGCCGCCACGGTCCTGAAGGCCGGCTGGTCCAAGGCGATCGGCTGATCCGATGACCACTACCGCTCAGAAGACCTCGGTGGGCACGGCATCCGTGCCCACCGGGAGCGAGCGGGTCGACACCCGCGGCGCCGGGGGGAAGTCCCCCCGGCGCCGCGGCGTCGGCTGGCTCGGGTTCGCGCCCTTCGGCGTCTATGTCCTGCTCTTCCTCGCCGTGCCCGGCGTGATCGCGATCGCGAGCGGCTTCTTCGACGCGCAGGGCGCCTTCACGCTCGCCAACTTCGCCACGTTCGCCGACCCGACGATCCTGAAGGACTTCGGCGGCTCCCTCTGGCTGTCGGCAGTGTCGGCGATCATCAGTGCCGTTCTCGGGGTCCTGGTGTGCTGGGCACTCACGTCAGCCAAACCGGACGGCCTCGTCCGCGCGATCGTCGATTCCGCGGCCAGCGTGTTCGCGCAGTTCGGCGGCGTCATGCTCGCGTTCGCCTGGATCGCGACGATCGGTCAGGGTGCGCTCGTGACGGTGGTCGTCAAGTCGCTCACTGGGATCGACATCAACGGGAACGGTCCGATCCTCTACTCGGTCACCGGCCTGCTGTTCCCCTACGTCTACTTCGGCCTGCCGCTCATGGTCCTGTCGTTCATGCCCGCGATGGACGGCCTCCGCCCGCAGTGGGGCGAGGCCGTCGCGACGCTCGGCGGGACCAGGGTCAACTACTGGCTCCGCGTCGGGATCCCCGTGCTCGCACCCGCATTCTTCGGCAGCCTGATCCTGCTGTTCGCCAATGCGTTCTCGTCCTACGCCACGGCTGCGGCGCTGATCTCCCAGGGCGGCATCATCCCGCTCGCCATCAAGCAGCAGCTCACCAGCGAGACCATCGTCGGCGTCGCGAACACCGCAGGCGTCCTCGCCCTCGGCATGGTCGTGATCATGGCGATCCTGATGTCGCTCTACTCGCTGCTCGACCGTAGGACCAGGAGGTGGCAGCGATGACGACAGCCGCTGCAGCGCGCGTCGCCGATTCCGTCGAACCCCGGACGTCCGGGAAGCGTCCCAGCCGTGGGCGCTTCGGCGCAGTGCCGTCGAAGACCACCGGCGCGATCGTCCTCATCGTCATCGGCGCGCTGTTCGCGGTCCCGATCGTGGCGCTCGGCTGGTTCAGCTTCACGACCGCCAGCACCGGAGCGTTCACGCTCGCCCACTACGCCGCGCTGTTCGACCCTGCTCAGGCCTCGAACTACAGCGACCTGTTCGCGGGCATCGGCAACTCGCTGATCCTCGCCGTCATCGTCGTGGCGATCATCATCGTGCTGCTGCTGCCGGCGATGCTGCTCGCCGAGCTGCGGTTCCCGAAGGTCCACCGGATCCTCGAGTTCGTCTGCCTGATCCCGATCACGGTGCCGACGATCGTGCTCGTCGTCGGCTTCGTGCCCGTCTACCAGGTCGTGCAGAGCGTGCTCGGCAGCGACCCCTGGACGCTGTCCTTGGCGATCGGCGTCATCGTGCTGCCGTACGCCTACCGGCCGATCCAGGCGAACATCGGCGTGCTGAACCTCACGGTCCTCACGGAGGCGGCGCGCTCGCTCGGCGCCTCCTGGCCGGTGGCGGTCTGGCGGGTCGTGCTGCCGAACCTGCGCCGCGGACTGCTGTCCGCGTGCCTGCTCACCATCTCGGTCGTGCTCGGCGAGTTCACCATCGCGAACTTCCTGGGGCAGAACACCTTCCAGACCGCGCTGCTGCTCCTGCAGCAGACGGACCCCTACGTGTCGGCGTTCCTCGCCGTCGTCTCGCTGCTCTTCGTCTTCGTGCTGCTCGTGGTCATCTCCACCGCCGGCTCGATCGGCCGTCCCCGAAAGAAGAAGTCATGACCTCCACCGCTCCCTCCCCCGCCGAGTCGCTCGTCGTCCGTGGGACTCCCGTGTCCCTCGTCGACGTGGTGAAGGACTACGGCACGGGCAGCCGCGCGCTCGACGCGATCAGCCTCGACATCCGCCCCGGTGAGTTCGTCGCCCTGCTCGGCCCCTCCGGCTGCGGGAAGACGACGGCGCTCCGCGCCATCAGCGGCCTCGAGACGATCGACTCCGGGCACGTCCGCATCGGCGGCGAGGACGTCGAGTCGGTCGCCGTGCACAAGCGCGACATCGGCATGGTCTTCCAGTCCTACTCGCTGTTCCCGCACATGACGGTCGCGCAGAACGTCGCATTCGGGCTGCAGATGCGCAAGGTGTCGGCCTCCGACCGCACCCGACGCGTGCAGGAGGCGCTCGAGCTGGTCGGCCTGGGGCTGATGGGCGAGCGCTTCGCGCATCAGATGTCCGGTGGGCAGCAGCAGCGGGTGGCACTCGCGCGCGCGCTCGTCACCCGGCCCCGCGTGCTGCTGCTCGACGAGCCGCTGTCCGCGCTCGATGCGAAGGTGCGCGTGCAGCTGCGCGACGAGATCCGGAAGATCCAGCAGGAGACCGGCATCACCGCGGTATTCGTGACCCACGACCAGGAGGAGGCGCTCGCCGTCGCCGACCGGGTCGCGGTCATGAACGCGGGGACGATCGAGCAGATCGGCACGCCCGAGGACCTGTACCTGCGGCCGGCGACCGAGTTCGTGGCGGGCTTCGTCGGGCTCAGCAACCGGCTCGAGGGCGTGCTGGAGCACGGTCGCGTCGCGGTCGCCGGCCAGGACCTGGTCGCGCTGCCGAACGGTGTGCAGGACGGTCCGGTGGTCGCGTTCGTGCGCCCGGAGGACGTGCTGCTCGCGACCGAGGGCCTGCCGTCGATCGTGATCTCGACGAGCTTCCTCGGTGCGCAGCGCCGGACCGTCGTGCAGCTCGAGACCGGCTCGGCGCTCGTCGTGCAGCACGCGGCGAGCGAGCACCCGCAGCCGGGCGACCTCGTGCACATCGCGTTCTCCGGCCAGCCGGTCGCGGTCGCGCCGCGCGCATGACCAGGCCGCTCGTCCTCGGCCACCGAGGTGCGAGCGGGTACCGGCCCGAACTCACCGTCGGCGCCCTGCGGCTGGCCGCCGAGCAGGGCGCCGACGGGATCGAGGTCGACGTCGTGCCCACGCGGGACGGTCGGCTCGCCGTCCGGCACGACGCGAACCTCGGCGCCACCACCGACGTCCGGGAGGCGCTGGGCCGCGATGCGCGGACGGACGAGCTCGACTGGGCGGACGTCGCCCGGCTGCGGGCTCGGGAGCGGTTCCCGGCCCTCCGGCCCGCAAGTGCGCAGCACGACCGGATCGAGCCGGTGCTCGCGCTCCCCGACGTCGTCCGCCTCGCGGAGGAGCTCGACGTCCTCCTCGTCGTCGAGATCAAGGACGCGGCCGCATTCGCGGCGGAGGGACTCGATCCCGCGCCGCTGGTCGCCCGAGACCTGACGGGTGCCCGGTGCCGGATCGTGCTGGAGAGCTTCGAGAAGACGCCGCTCGATGCCCTCGCAGGGCTCGGGCACCCGCTCGTGTACCTGATGGACGACGTGGGCCGCGCGCCCGACGAGACCCGCGACTATCGCGACGAGCTCGCCGACCTCGCGTCCCTCGCCCGCTTCTCGGGCGTGAGCCTGCCGACGACGCTGATCACACCCGAGCGGGTCGCCGCGCTGCATGCCGCCGGGCTCGAGGTGTGGACCTGGACCCTCCGGCCGGAGAACGCCTTCCTGCCTCCGGAGCATCGCATCGGTAGCGACGCAGCGACGTTCGGCGACTGGCACCGCCACTGGTCGGCGCTGTACTCGGCGGGCGTCGACGCGGTCTTCGCCGACCACCCCGACATCGCGCTGGCGCTCCGGTCCCGCCTGATCCCGGCGCCGGGTGGAGTGCGACAGCAGGATTGAGGAGCGTCAGCAGGACAGGATGCGCGTCTGAGACCTGCTGATGGTGCTCAGTCCTGCTGTAGTGCTCGGTCGGCGTCCTTCGTGATCGCGGTCAGCAGGCCGTTCACGAACTTCGGGCTGTCGTCGGTGGACAGCTCCTTCGCCAGCTCGACGGCCTCGTCGATCGCGACGCCGATCGGGACCTCGGGGTTGTATCGCGACTCCCAGACGGCGATCCGCAGGATCCCGCGGTCCACAGCGGGCATGCGGTCGAGCGGCCAGGAGGTGGAGTGGTCGCTGATCAGAGCGTCGATCTCGTCCGCGTGGTCGATGACGCCCTGCACGATGTCGCGGGCGTACGGCCAGCTGGAGGCGCGCTCCGGGCGGGCGGCCGCACGCAACGCCTCCGCCTCCAGTGCCTGCTCCTGCGTCTCGCCGCGCACGTCGGCGGCGAACAGCACGTCGAGGGCGCGCTTGCGGGCCTTGCTCCTGGCGGACATGCCTAGGAGACGCGGCCGAGGTAGTCGCCGGTGCGGGTGTCGACCTTGACCTTGGTGCCGGCCTCGAGGAAAAGCGGCACCTGGATCTCGTGCCCGGTCTCGAGCGTCGCGGGCTTGGTG
The DNA here is from genome assembly GCF_964244015.1 of uncultured Amnibacterium sp. Classification (NCBI taxonomy): domain Bacteria; kingdom Bacillati; phylum Actinomycetota; class Actinomycetes; order Micrococcales; family Microbacteriaceae; genus Amnibacterium; species uncultured Amnibacterium sp. Next base: position 7,531 of record NZ_CAXTHO010000047.1, read on the forward strand.
CCGGCGCTCGAGCGATCGCCCTGCAGGCCGGGCTCGGTGTAGGTGACCTCGAGCACGACGGAGGCGGGCAGCTCGACGTAGAGCGGCAGCTCGTTGTTGATCGCGATCGTCGCCGACTGGTTCTCGAGCAGGTAGTTCGCGGCGTCGCCGACGATCGTCGCCGAGATCGGCAGCTGCTCGTACGTCTCCCCGTCCATGAAGACGAAGTCCTCGCCGTCCTTGTACAGGTACTGGTAGTCGCGGCGGTCGACGTTCTCGATGTCGATCTTCGCGCCGGCGTTGTACGTGCGGTCGACGACCTTGCCGGTCACGACGTTCTTCAGCTTCGTGCGCACGAACGCGCCGCCCTTGCCGGGCTTCACGTGCTGGAAATCGATGACGTTCCACAGCTGGCCGTCGATCAGCAGCACGACGCCGTTGCGGATGTCCGCGGTGCTCGCCATGAGCCACCTCCAAGGTCTGCGGCCTGCGGAGGCCGACCCGAGATTCTACCCGGCGGCGGGCAGCTGCTTCCCGCTCCAGCGCCGGACCACCCAGTCGAGCGCCATCAGGTAGCCGTCGGTACCGAAGCCGGCGATGACCCCCGTCACCGCCGGCGACACGACCGACTCGCGCCGGAACTCCTCCCGCGCGGCCGGGTTCGTGATGTGCACCTCCACGACGGGGACGCCCGACGTCGTCACGATCCGCACCGCGTCGTGCAGCGCGTAGGAGTAGTGCGCGAACGCCGCCGGATTGAGGATCACGGGCGACCGGGTGTCGGCGGCCACATGCAGCCAGCCGATCAGGGTCGCCTCGTCGTCGGTCTGCGTCACCTGCACCCGGATCCCGTCCGGGACAGCGCCCTGGAGCGCCTCCGCCACCTCCGGCAGGGAGACGACGCCGTAGACGTCCGGTTCCCGCGTCCCGAGCCGCTGCAGGTTCGGACCGTTCAGAACCATGACGGTGGACACCGCTCGACGCTACCGGGGCAGCTGCGTCGAGGTCGCGCCGTTCCTGACGATCAGCGGCTCCGCGCCGGGCAGGCTGAGGGTCAGCACGGCCTCGACCACGTGCTCGTTCCGCTCCACGAGGCGCCCGAGCGCCGCGAGCCGGACCGCGATCTCGTGCTCGGGCGCGTCGCCGACCAGATCGACGGCGGCGACGAGGAACACGCGGGAAGGCCCGACGTACTCGATGTGGAGGTAGGACACGGACGCGACGTCGTCCTGGTCGGCGAGCAGCTTCAGCACCGCGGTCATCGCCCGCGGCGACGGCGACTGCCCGATCAGGAAGCGGCGGTTCAGCTGGATCAGCAGCACCGCGATGACGGCGAGCAGGCCGCCGATCGCGATGGAGCCGATCGCGTCCCAGACGGCGGAGCCGGTGATCTCGTGCAGGAACACCCCGGCCGCCGCGAGGACGAGGCCGATGAGCGCGGCCGCGTCCTCGAAGAAGACCGCGCGGACCGTGGGATCGGACGTCTCCAGGACGTGCTCCAGCACCTCCTGGTCCGCCTCGGCGGCCGTGCCGCGCAGCTGCCGAACCGACCGGAGGAACGAGATCCCCTCCAGGATGAACGACAGGCCGATGACGATGTAGGCGATGAGCGCGTTCTCGCTCGGCTCGTCGGAGGACAGCTCGGTGATCCCGTGCATGATCGACACGACCGCGCCGACCGTGAACAGGCCGACCGCCGCGAACAGCGACCACACGTAGACGTCACGGCCGTATCCGTAGGGGTGGGCGTCGTCGGGTCCCTTGTTCGACCGCCGCTCGGCGATGAGCAGGAAGATCTCGTTGCCGGTGTCGGCCCAGGAGTGCGCCGCCTCCGCGGTCAGCGACGCCGATCCGGTCACGAGCGCCGCGAACGACTTCGCGATCGCGACGAGCAGGTTCGCGCCGAACGCCACGACGACGGTGACGAACGAGCCGCTGCTCTGCTGCTTGCTCGCGTCGGGCACCCCTCCATTGTGAGGGGCTGGTCCCGAGCTTCAGGGCCGCGAAGCCCTCAGCTGCGTCGCAGCGGCGGCGGCGCGGCCGTGAGTCACAGTGCGATCTCGCCGTAGGCGGTGAAGAGGAGGTGGTCCTCCGGACCGTTCAGGATGCTGGTGCGGCCGATGCCGTCGAGCAGCACGAAGCGGAGGAGGCCGGCGCGCGACTTCTTGTCGCGCCGCATCGCCGCGGTGAGCTCCTCCAGGCGGCCGCCCGGATAGCCGAGCGGCAGGGACAGCGACCCGAGCACATCCCGGTGCAGCTGCACGCCGTCGTCGTCGAGGCGCCCGACGAGGCGGGCCAGCTCGGCGGCGAACACCATGCCGACGGAGATCGCGGCGCCGTGGCGCCACTGGTAGCGCTCCGCGTACTCGATCGCGTGGCCGAGGGTGTGCCCGTAGTTCAGGATCTCGCGGCGGCCGGACTCCTTGAAGTCGTCGCTCACCACCTCCGCCTTCACCCGGACGGCGCGCTCCACGAGCTCGGCGAAGACCGGCGAGGTCGGGTCCGTCGCCTCATCGACGTCGTCCGTCAGGCGGTCGAGGATCACGGTGTCGGCGATGAACCCGCATTTCGCGATCTCCGCGAAGCCGGTGAGCACGTCGTTGCGGGGCAGCGTCGCGAGGACATCGAGATCCGCGATCACGCCGACGGGCGGCGAGAAGGCGCCGACGAGGTTCTTGCCCTCCGTCGTGTTGATGCCGGTCTTGCCGCCGACCGCTGCATCGACCATCCCGAGCACGCTCGTCGGCAGGCAGAGGAACGGGACCCCGCGCAGCCAGGTCGCGGCGACGAAGCCCGCGAGGTCGGTCACGGCTCCCCCGCCGAGGCCGATGACCGCGTCGGTGCGCGTGAAGTCCGCCTGGCCGAGGATCTGCCACAGGAACGACGCGACCTCGATGCGCTTCGCGTCCTCCGCGTCCGGCACCTCGGCGAGCAGCACCTGCACGCGGCCCGCGAGCCGGTCCCGAATCGCCTCCGCCCGCCTGGTCTGCACCGGCTGGTGCACCAGGAGGGCCTTCTTCGCGCCGGGCGGGATCGCCGCATCGACCTCGGCGCCGAGATCGCGTCCGATGACGACCTCGTACTCCCCCGCGTTCCGCACGGGGATCCGGATCGGTGTCATGCGCTCGCCTCCTGCAGCTGCGCCGCCAGCTCGGCGGCGATCGTCGTCATCGGGCGGCGGGAGGTGTCGACCGTCACGTCCGCGAGGGCGCGGTAGATCGGGTCGCGCTCCGCGGCGATGCGTCGCCAGGACGCGATGCCCTCGGTCAGCAGCGGGCGCCTGCCGCCGGCGAGCCGAGCCACCACCGCCTGCTCCGTCACGGTGAGCAGCACGACGGTGCAGTCGGCGAGCGCGATGCGCGTCGACTCGTCCAGCACCGCGCCGCCACCGAGCGCCACGACGGCGCCGAGGCGCAGCTCGCGCTGCACGACGTCGCGCTCGATCACGCGGAACGCGCCCTCGCCGACCGTGTCGAACAGCTGCGGGATCGCGCCGTGCTCGGCCGCGATCACCTGGTCGGTGTCGATGAACGGCCGATCGAGGTGCCGGGCGAGGCGACGTCCCACCGAGGTCTTCCCCGCCCCCATCGGCCCGATGAGCGCGACGGTCCGGCCGCTCACCGGACGGGCGCCGACGAGCCGGTGCGGAGCGTGACCGGGATCGAGGCGAGGTAGCCCTCGAGGTTGCGGCGCGTCTCGCCGATCGAGTCGCCGCCGAACTTCTCCACCACCGCGTCGGCGACGACGAGTGCGACCATCGCCTCCGCGACGACGCCGGCGGCCGGCACCGCGCAGACGTCCGAGCGCTGGTGGTGCGCGGCCGCGGCCTCGCCCGTGGCGACGTCGATGGTGCGGAGCGCCTTCGGCACCGTGGAGATCGGCTTCATCGCGGCGCGCACCCGGAGGACCCCGCCGGTGGTCATGCCGCCCTCGATCCCGCCCGCGCGGTCGGTCACGCGCTCGATCGCGCCGAGGCCCGCTCCGGCACTCGACGGGTCCGCGCGCACCAGCTCGTCGTGCGCGGCCGAACCGCGGCGGGCCGCCGTCCGGAAGCCGTCGCCGACCTCCACGCCCTTGATCGCCTGGATGCCCATCAGCGCCGCCGACAGCCGGGCGTCGAGGCGACGGTCCCAGTGGACGTAGGAGCCGAGGCCGGGAGGCAGCCCCTCCACCACGACCTCGACGACGCCGCCGAGCGTGTCGCCCGCGTGGTGGGCGTCGTCGATCTCGGCGACCATCAGCACGCTCGTCGCGGCATCCGCGCAGCGCACCGGGTCGTCGTCGATCCGGTCGACGTCGTCCGGATGCGGTACCGGCGCGTCCTCCGGCACGGCGACCGGGCCGATGGACACGACGTGGCTGACGACCCCGATGCCCAGCTCGGCGAGGAAGCCGCGGGCGACGGCGCCGAGCGCGACTCGGGCCGCGGTTTCGCGCGCGCTCGCGCGCTCGAGCACCGGACGCGCCTCGTCGAAGCCGTACTTCTGCATGCCCGTGAGGTCGGCGTGGCCCGGGCGGGGCCGGGTCAGCGGAGCGCCGCGACCGCGGGAGACGTCGGTGAGCGGCACCTCCTCCGCGTTCATCACCTCGCTCCACTTCGGCCACTCCGTGTTGCCGATGGTGAGCGCGATTGGCGCGCCGATCGAGCGGCCGTGCACGACGCCGCCGACCACGCCGAGCTCGTCCTGCTCGAACTTCTGCCGCGATCCACGACCGACGCCGAGGCGCCTGCGCGCGAGGTCGCGGCGGATCGCGGCACCCGTCACCGGCACGCCGGCAGGCAGGCCCTCGAGGATGGCGGTGAGGCTCGGGCCGTGCGACTCACCGGCGGTCAGCCAGCGCAACATAGTTCCCGAGTCTCCCACGGCGCGCCCCACCACGCCGCCTCCGGCGCCGCGTCGGGACCCCGGCGCCCACTCTCCGTTTTGTAGGACGGACCTTCCTACAAAACGGAGAGCGTCAGCGGTGGACGGCCTCGCGCATCGCGGCGCGGATCTCGTCCTCCTGGACCATCGCCACGTCGGGGTCGGCGTCCGTGAAGATCCGGACCTGCAGCACGGCCTGCTCGATCAGCATGTCGAGACCGTGCAGGAGGCGTCCCCCCGCTGCCAGCCAGCGGGTGCCGAGCGCCGTCGGCCACGGGTCGTAGGCGACGTCCAGGAGGGGCGTCCCCGGCACCGCGGCCGGCAGCCGCACGACCGTCTCCGCGTGCCCCGGCAGCGTCGAGACGACGACCTCGGCGTGCGTCAGGTCGACGGTCGCGAGCGATACGAACCGCTCCGCGTGCCCGGCGAGCTGCAGAGCCGCGACATCGGGACGCCGCGCGGCGACGATCCGCTCCCGCACGCCGAGCCGGCCGAGCGCCTCCAGCGCGCTCGCGGCCGTCGCGCCGCCGCCCAGGACCACGCCGCTGCGCGCACCCGCATGCGCTGCGAGCACGACCTCGATCCCGCCCACGTCCGTGTTCGCGAGGTGCGGCCGCTCGCCGAGACGCACCGTGTTCGCGAGGCCGAGCCGGTCGACGAGCGGGGCGTGGTCGGCGATCAGCGGCAGGACCGCGCGCTTCAGCGGCATCGTCAGGGACAGCCCGACCCACTCCGGACCGAGTCCCGCGACGACGCCGGGGAGGCTCTGCTCGGTCGCCTCGATCCTCTGGTAGTCCCAGTCGAGGCCGAGCACCTCGGCTGCTGCCGCATGCAGCAGCGGCGACCTCGAGTGCGCGATCGGCGATCCGAGCACCGCGAGCCGGGCGCTCACTTCGCGTAGTCGGGGTTGGCCTTCAGCCAGCGGTAGAACTCGTCCGCGTTCTTCTGGTGCGTGGCGTAGGAGGTCGCGAACTTCGTTTCGCCCGACTTCAGGTTCACCGTCACGAAGTACAGCCACTTCCCCTTCGCGGGCGAGACGGCGGCTTTGATCGCGGCATCCCCCGGGTTGGAGATCGGGCCGACCGGCAACCCGTCGCGGAGGTACGTGTTGTAGCCGTTCTTGTCGGCCTTCTCCTTCGCCGTCGGCACCACCGTCGTCCCGCCGGCGCCGTAGCTCACGGTCGCATCGGACTGGAGGCGCATGCCCTGGGCGATGCGGTTGAGGAACACCCTGGCGACCTTCGCGTCGTCCTTGCCGTTCCCCTCCTTCTGCACCAGGCCCGCCAGGGTCAGCACCTTCTCGCGCTGGCTGACGGGGACGCCGGCGGCGTCGAGGGCCTGCTTCTGGCGCTCGACCATCTGCTGCAGCATCTCGCGACCGGTCACGCCCGGCTGGAACGTGTAGGTCGCGGGGAACAGCCAGCCCTCGATGTTCGGGGCCGACTTCGGCACGCCGAGGGAGGCGTCGTCCTTCGCGATCGCCGTCAGCTCGGCGAGGTCCTGGCCGGTCGACTTGGCCGTGATCGCGAGGATCTGCTTCGTGGTCGACCCCTCCGGGATCGCGACGGTGGACTCGACGCGGTTCTCCGGGTCCTGCAGGGCGGCGAGGGCCGCCTTCGCGCTCATGTGCAGCTTCAACCGGTAGGTGCCGGGCTGCAGCGACGGCTCCGGCGAGGTCGCGAGGAGGAGGTCGTAGAACGCGGACTTCGTCTTCGTCACGTGCTTCGCGACGAGGGTGTTCGCCACATCCAGGCCGATGTCACCCGGCCGGATCTGGACCTGGGCCGGGTCCGTGCCGGATCCCGTGTAGTCGTTGCTCCAGCCGAACAGGGTCTTCACCTGCTCCGGGAACGTCTGGTACGCCCAGACGCCCGCCCCGCCGACCGCGATCAGCAGCACGAGCAGCACGCCGAGCACCCACGGCCACACATGCCGCCTGCGGCGTCGTTCCCGGCCGTGCCGCGGCGGCTCGCCGCCCTCGTCGACCGGCATCGCGATCAACCTCTCGAACTCGTCGGAGGCGCGCGTCTGCTGCGGTCCTGGGCTAGGGGCCACTCGGCACCTTCCGCTTCGGTTCGAGGAGGACGCCGGGCGCCTCGCCTCGGGCGCGCTCGGCGTCGAGGGCGTGCTGCAAAAGTATCACCGCCGCGACCTGGTCGATCACGGATCGCGACCTTCGCGTGTCGCGCCCCGCAGCATGCAGTGCGGACTGCGCGCTCACGGTCGTGAGCCGCTCGTCGACCATGCGCACCGGCACGCCTCCCTCCGCGAGCCGGTCGCCGACCATGCGGGCGTCGTCGGTCGAGGGGGTGTCCCTGCCGGACATCGCGATCGGGAGGCCGACGACCAGTTCGATCGCGTCGAGCTCGGCCGCGATCGCGGCGATCCGCGCGAGCACGGGCTCGAGGTCGCCGCCGCGACGCTGCACGGTCTCCACCGGCGTCGCCAGCAGCCCGTCGCGATCGGAGCGTGCGACGCCGACGCGGGCCTTCCCGACGTCGATGCCGAGGCGGACGCCGCGTCGCATCCCGGCCGCGGGCTCGGTGTCGCTCAGGAGGTGATCCCCTGCGCCACGGCGAGGAGCGCGTCCTCGAGCTTGGACACGTCCGTGCCGCCGCCCTGCGCGATGTCGTCGCGGCCGCCGCCACCGCCGCCGAGCGCCCCCGCCGCACGCTTCGCCAGCGCCCCGGCCTTCGCGCCGCCGTCGCGAGCGGCGCCGTTCGTCGCCACGATGACGACCGGCCGCGCGTTCACGCTGGCCGCGAGGCCGACGACGGCCGGTGCGACGCCGAGCCGATCGCGGACGTCGGTGACGAGGGCACGGAGGTCGTCGGGGCTGCTGAGCGAGCCGACCTGCTCGAGCACCGCGGTGACGCCGCCGACGGTCCTGGCCTGCGCCGCGAGCGCCGGCACGCGGGTCGCGAGCGCCTGCCGCTCGAAGTCCGCGATGCGCTTCTCCGCGGCCTTCAGGCTCGCGGCCAGGTCCTGGACGCGCGCCGCGATCTGCGCCGGCGGCACCTTGAGGGTGGTGCCGAGCTCGTTCACGAGCGCGCGCTCGGTCGCGAACTGCTGGAACGCCTCCGGCCCCACGAGGGACTCGATGCGGCGGCTCGTCGCGCCGACGCTCGACTCGCCGATGACGTTGACCAAGCCGATCTCGGAGGAGTGCGCGACGTGGATGCCACCGCACAGCTCGCGGGACCAGGGCCCGCCTATGTCGACCATCCGCACCGTGTCGCCGTACTTCTCGCCGAACAGCGCCATCGCACCCAGCGCCTTCGCCTCGTCGATCGGCAGCACGCGGGTGACGACCTCGAGATCGTCGTTCACGCGCGCGTTCGCGATGCCCTCGACCTCGGCCCGGGTGTCGGGGCTGAGCGGCGCGTTCCAGCTGAAGTCGAGCCGCAGGTAGCCGGCCTTGTTGTACGAGCCCGCCTGGTGCGCGTCGGACCCGAGCACCTCGCGGAGCGCCGCGTGGATCAGGTGCGTCGCGGAGTGCGCCTGCGCCGCGCCGCGCCGGTACACCGGATCGACGACCGACCGCGCGGGGTCGCCCACGGCGACCTCGCCCTCGACCACCTGCACTCGATGGCTGACCAGTCCGGCGACCGGCCGCTGCACGTCGAGCACCTCGAGGCGGTACCCGGGGCCGACGATCTCGCCCTGGTCGGCGTCCTGTCCGCCGGACTCCGCGTACAGCGTCGTCTCGGTGAGGAGCACCTCCGCGATGTCCCCGAGCGAGATCGACGGCACCGCGGCACCGTCGCGGATCAGGCCGAGCACGCGGCCGTCGGCGACGAGCTCGGTGTAGCCGAGGAACGCGGTCTCGCCCTGCGCGCGGAACGCGCTGTAGACGGAGAGGTCCGCGAGCGCGGTCTTCTTCGCCTTCGCGTCGGCCTTCGCGCGGGAGCGCTGCTGCAGCATCAGGCGATCGAACGCGGCGCGGTCGACGGTGAGCCCCGCCTCCTCCGCGACCTCGAGCGTGAGGTCGATGGGGAAGCCGTAGGTGTCGTGCAGCAGGAAGGCCGTGTCCGGCGCGACCTCGGCGGCGCCCGCCGCGCGGGTGCGCTCGATGGCCGCCTCGAGGATCGTCGTGCCGCCGGCCAGCGTGCCGCGGAAGCTCTCCTCCTCCGCGTTCGCGATCCGCTGGATCCGGCCGAACTCGGGCAGCAGCTCGGGGTAGGCGTCGCTCATCGCGTCGCGCGACACCGGGAACAGCTCCCCGAACGTGGCGGCGTCGACCCCGAGCAGCCGCATCGCCCGCACCGAGCGGCGCAGGAGGCGGCGGAGCACGTAGCCGCGGCCCTCGTTCGACGGCGTGACCCCGTCGAGCATCAGCATCATCGCGGAGCGGATGTGGTCGCTGACGACGCGCATCCGCACGTCGTCCTCGTGGTCGGCGCCGTACGCCCGCCCCGACAGCTCGGCCGCTTTGTCGAGCACCGGGCGGACCTGGTCGGTCTCGTACATGTTCTCGACGCCCTGCTTGATGAACGCGACCCGCTCGAGCCCCATGCCGGTGTCGATGTTCTGCTTCGGCAGGTCGCCGACGATATCGAAGTCGACCTTCGAGCGCACGTTCGTGATCAGGTACTGCATGAACACGAGGTTCCAGATCTCGACGTAGCGATCGTCGTCGGTCGCCGGCCCCCCGTCGATCCCGTAGGCGGGACCGCGGTCGAAGAAGATCTCGGAGCACGGGCCGGCCGGTCCGGGCTGCCCCGTCGACCAGTAGTTCGAGTCCTTCCCGAGGCGCTGGATCCGCTCCTCGGGCAGGCCTGCGATCCGCTTCCAGAGCTCGATCGCCTCGTCGTCCTCCTCGTAGACGGTGACCCAGAGGTCGTCGGGGTCGAACCCGAGCCCGCCCTCCTCCTCGGCAGTCGTCAGGAGCTCCCACGCGAACGTGATCGCCCCGTCCTTGAAGTAGTCGCCGAACGACCAGTTGCCGAGCATCTGGAAGAACGTGCCGTGCCGCGGGGTGCGGCCGACCTCCTCGATGTCGAGCGTGCGGATGCACTTCTGGCTGTCGACCGCGCGGTCGTAGGGCGCGGGGACGGTGCCGTTCAGGTACGGGATGAACGGGACCATGCCCGCGACCGTGAAGAGGAGGGAGGGGTCGGGTGAGACGAGCGAGGCGCTCGGCACGACGGTGTGGCCGCGGTCGGCGAAGAACTGCAGGTATCGGCGGCGGATCTCGGCGGTCTGCACTACCGCTCCTCCGCCAGGCGCGCCCGGTAGGAGTCCGAGACGGCTGCGGCGAACTCGTCCGTCACGCCGTTGACGGCGGCGAACGCCCTCGCACCCGCGGGTGTCCGGGACGCGACGTGCGCGCCGGCGGCCCCGACGAGCAGGCCGACGAGGAAGACGATCACCTTACCCATGGCTCCTCCAAGATCAGCGCCCGAGCCTACCGGCCCGCCCCACGCCCGTTCGGTGACCGGAAAGGGCCGCTTCGAACGAGTCGAAGCGGCCCTTTTCGAGCAGTGAATTTGTGTCAGCGGGCCGCGTAGTACTCCACGACGAGCTGGACGTCGGCGGTCACGGGGACCTCGGCGCGCTTGGGGCGGCGCGAGAGGGTCGCCTGCAGCTTGTCGATCTGCACGTCCAGGTAGCCCGGCACCTTGGGCAGCACGTCGACGTGGCCGCCGGCCGCGGCGACCTGGAAGGGCTCGAGCTGCTCGCTCTTGCTCTTGACGTGGATCGTCTGGCCCGGCTTCACACGGAAGGACGGGCGGTCGACGAGCTGGCCGTCGACCAGGATGTGGCGGTGCACGACGGCCTGGCGGGCCTGGGCGGTGGTGCGGGCGAAGCCCGCGCGGAGGACGAGCGCGTCGAGACGCTGCTCGAGCAGCTCGACCAGGTTCTCACCGGTCAGGCCCTGGGCGCGACGCGCCTCGTTGAAGACGATGCGCAGCTGCGCCTCGCGGATGCCGTACTGGGCGCGCAGACGCTGCTTCTCACGGAGACGGACGGCGTAGTCGCTGTCGGCCTTGCGCTTGCTGCGGCCGTGCTCACCGGGCGCGTAGGGGCGCTTCTCCAGGTAGCGGGCGGCCTTCGGGGTCAGCGGGATGCCGAGAGCGCGGGAGAGCTTGACCTTGCCGCGGGTGCGGGCCTTGGTAGACATGCGGTTCCTTCGGAGTTCGGAATGGGAGTCGCTGACGCGCAGCGGAAGTCATCGCGAGGGATTCGGCGTACGGGGACCGGCCGGCTACAGGCTCAGGTCCTCTCGCGCACCCGGTGTCGCAGCCGCGCAACGTCCGGGCCCGCTCCAGGCCGTCGAGAAGGATAGCAGGAGGATCACCCCCCGATCGGCCCCGGCCCCCGCGCTTCGGCAGGCTGCGCGCACCCCGGCAGGCCGGGAAGCGCCTCG
>NZ_CAXTHO010000048.1:0-18505 GCF_964244015.1 uncultured Amnibacterium sp.
GGGCTCCGCGTCGTGATGCAGAAGCTCGACCCGTACCTCAACGTCGACCCCGGGACGATGAACCCGTTCCAGCACGGCGAGGTGTTCGTCACCGACGACGGCGCCGAGACGGATCTCGACATCGGGCACTACGAGCGGTTCCTCGACATCAGCCTCAGCCAGTCGGCGAACGTCACGACGGGGCAGATCTACTCGCAGGTCATCGCGAAGGAGCGGCGCGGCGAGTACCTCGGCGACACCGTGCAGGTCATCCCGCACATCACCGACGAGATCAAGCGGCGGATGCGCCTGCAAGCGTCCGACGACCCGCAGCCCGACGTGATCATCACCGAGATCGGCGGCACCGTCGGCGACATCGAGAGCCAGCCGTTCCTCGAGTCCGCCCGCCAGGTGCGGCACGAGCTCGGCCGTCGCAACGTCTTCTTCGTCCACGTCTCGCTGGTGCCGTACCTGCAGACGTCGGGGGAGCAGAAGTCGAAGCCGACGCAGCACTCGGTCGCCGCCCTCCGGTCCATCGGCATCCAGCCCGACGCGCTCGTGCTGCGCTCCGACCGGCCGGTGACGGAGGCGAACCGCAAGAAGATCGCGCTGATGTGCGACGTCGACGAGGAGGCGGTGGTCAACGCGATCGACGCGCCCTCCATCTACGACATCCCCGCGATGCTGCACGACCAGGGCCTCGACGACACGATCGTGGCGGCGCTCGGGCTCGAGCCCGGCCAGGTCGACCTGACGAGGTGGAACACGGTGCTGCAGGCCGTGCACCAGCCGCGCCAGGAGGTCACGATCGGCCTCGTCGGCAAGTACATCGACCTGCCCGACGCCTACCTGTCGGTCACCGAGGCGCTGCGGGCCGGCGGCTTCGCGCAGCAGACGAAGGTGTCGCTGCGGTGGGTGCCGAGCGACGAGTGCGAGACGCCGGAGGGGGCCGCGCAGCAGCTGGGCGACCTCGACGGCATCTGCGTCCCGGGCGGGTTCGGGGTGCGCGGCATCGAGGGCAAGGTCGGCGCGCTGCGGTTCGCGCGGGAGAACGGCATCCCCGCGCTCGGGCTGTGCCTCGGGCTGCAGTGCATGGTGATCGAGTACGCGCGGCACGAAGCGGACCTGCCCGATGCCTCCTCCACCGAGTTCGATCCCGACACCCCGTACCCGGTGATCGCGACGATCGCGGAGCAGGTCGCGATCATCGCGGGCGGCGACCTGGGCGGCACGATGCGGCTCGGCCTGTACCGGGCGGACCTGGAGGAGGGCACGCTCGCCCGCGACCTCTACGGGCGCGCCGAGGTGAGCGAGCGGCACCGGCACCGCTACGAGGTCAACAACCACTACCGCGAGCGGCTGCAGACCGCCGGGCTGGTGTTCTCGGGCACGTCGCCCGACCACCGCCTCGTCGAGTTCGTGGAGCTGCCGCGCGACGTGCACCCGTTCTACATCGGTACGCAGGCGCACCCCGAGCTGCGGTCCCGTCCGACACGGTCGCACCCGCTGTTCAGGGGCCTGATCACGGCGGCGCTCGACCGGCAGCGCGCCTCGCGCCTCTTCGAGGACGCCGTGGTCGAGGAGGTGCCCGCCGGTGCCTGATCTGATCGGTGACAGCCCCATCCACGACGAGCCGGAGCTGCATCCGCTGACCTCCGAGACGCTGCTGCACCACGGCCGCGTCTGGGACGTCGCGACCGAGACGTTCGACTACCACGGGAAGCCGATCACCCGCGAGGTCGTCCGGCACCCGGGCGCGGTCGCGATCCTCGCACTCGACGACGACGGCCGAGTGCTGCTCATCCGCCAGTACCGGCACCCGATCCGCACCCGGGCGTGGGAGATCCCCGCCGGGCTGCTCGACGTGTCGGGGGAGCCGCCGCTGACCGGCGCGCAGCGGGAGCTGGCGGAGGAAGCGGACCTCGCCGCGGCGACATGGCACGTGCTCGCCGACTTCCAGAACTCGCCCGGCGGTAGCGACGAGACGATCCGGATCTACCTCGCCCGCGACGTGTCCGCGGTGCCGGCGTTCGCCCGGCACGACGAGGAGGCCGACATCGAGGTGCGCTGGGTGCCGCTCGACGAGGTCGTCGACGCCGTGCTCGCCCGCCGGGTGCAGAGCCCGTCGCTCGTGGTCGGCGCGCTCGCCGCCGTCGCCGCGCGCGCCCGCGACTGGGCGACGCTCGCGCCCGGCGACGAGCCGTGGGCCCGCCACCCGGTCGTCGGCGGCGCCCCCTGGCACACCCGCTGACCCATTTTTCATCTTTACGGAGTTTTGGTCGGCACGGGCTGACCAGAACTCCGTAAAGATGAAAGGTGGGATGCGAGTCGAGCAGGCGGTCGGGCGGTTCCTGCGCCACGTCGCCGTCGAGCGCGGGTTGTCGGACAACACGCTCGCCGCGTACCGGCGCGACCTCGGCCGGTACGCCGAGCACCTGGCGGAGGCGGGGCGGGAGGACGTCGCCGACGTCACCACCGCGGACGTCTCCGCGTTCCTGAACCGGATCCGCGGGGAGGACGGTGCGGCCGCCTCCTCCGCCGCCCGGATGCTCTCCTCCGTCCGCGGCCTGCACCGCTTCCTCGCCGAGGACGGGATCGTCCCCGACGACGTGGCCCACGACGTGAGCCCGCCGAAGCTGCCGATGCGGCTGCCGAAAGCGATCGGCATCGATGACATGTCCCGATTGATCGGCGCCACGGAGGGCGACGACCCCGTCCTCGTGCGGGACCGTGCGCTGCTCGAGCTGCTCTACGCGACCGGGACCCGGGTCAGCGAGGCGGTGGGGCTCGACGTCGACGACCTCGCGACCGGTTCCATGGTGCGCGTGCTCGGCAAGGGCGGCAAGCAGCGGCTCGTTCCCGTCGGGTCCTACGCCCGGACCGCGGTCGACGCGTATCTGACGCGAGTGCGCCCGCACTGGGCGGCCAAGGGGACGTCGACGCCCGCGCTGTTCCTCGGGCCCCGCGGCGCCCGTCTCTCCCGGCAGAGCGCCTGGCTCGTCATCCAGGCCGCGGCCGAGCGCTCCGGGCTGTCCGCCCACGTCTCCCCGCACACGTTCCGGCACAGCTTCGCGACCCACCTCCTCCAGGGCGGGGCCGACGTGCGCGTCGTGCAGGAGCTGCTCGGGCACAGCTCGGTCGCGACGACCCAGCTCTACACGCTGGTGACCGCCGACGCCCTCCGCGACGTCTACACGACCTCCCACCCCCGCGCCCGCTGAGGGTCTCCACGCGCGGGCGAGGACGTTCGCGGATCCGGAGATCCTCAGCGACACCCCGTGTCCGGGCCTCCTGCAGCGGGGTGTCGGCCGATTCCTCCGTGTCCGCGAACGATCTCCGGATCCGCGGAGGTGCGCGACACGCCGAGGGGGCGGGCCGGGACGGAGGGAGGCGGCGCGTCGCCCCTGAACGGGGGACAGGCCCTGGCTACCGTGAGCGGACGCAGAGCGAGACGCACCGAGGACCACACCCATGACCCACACGACCGTGCTGGACACCCGACCCGATGCCGCGGACGAGGGCCTGCCCATCGGCCCGACCGGCCGGCCCGCCCACGAGTTCGCCGTGCCCGCGCCACTGCTGCAGCACGGCCCGGCCCGCATCGTCGCCCTCTGCAACCAGAAGGGCGGCGTCGGCAAGACGACCACCACCGTGAACCTCGGCGCCGCGCTCGCGCACTACGGCCGCCGCGTGCTGCTGATCGACTTCGACCCCCAGGGCGCGCTGTCCGCGAACTTCAAGGTGCAGACCGAGGACGTGCCGACGATCTACGAGCTGCTGCTCGGCTCCTCCAGGACCGACCCGCGCATCGCGATCCAGCACACGCAGATCGACGGGCTCGACATCATCCCCGCGAACATCGACCTGTCGGCGGCGGAGGTGCACCTCGTCAACGAGGTCGCGCGCGAGCAGAGCCTCGCCCGTGTGCTCCGCCGCGTCAGCGACGACTACGACATCGTCCTGATCGACTGCCAGCCGTCCCTCGGCCTCCTCACCGTCAACGCGCTGACCGCCGCGCACGGCGTCGTGATCCCGCTCGCGTGCGAGTACTTCGCGCTCCGCGGCGTCGCGCTGCTCGTCGAGACGATCGAGAAGGTGCGCGACCGGCTGAACCCGGCGATCGCGCTCGACGGCATCGTCGGCACCATGTACGACCCGCGCACGCTGCACAGCCGCGAGGTGCTCGACCGGGTGGTGGAGGCGTTCGATGCCGACGTGCTCGAGACGGTCATCAGCCGCACGGTGAAGTTCCCGGACGCCTCAGTCGCGCGGGAACCGATCCTCGAGTACGCGCCGGAGCACCGCGCCTCCGCCGCGTACCTGCAGCTCGCCCGCGAGCTGATGGTCCGGGGTGCGTTCGCCTGACCTCGACGCGGCCGCGCCGACCTTCCGCGTCCGCGTCGGCGGCTTCGACGGCCCGCTCGACCTGCTGCTGGACCTGATCGGCCGGCACGAGCT
This sequence comes from uncultured Amnibacterium sp., assembly GCF_964244015.1. Classification (NCBI taxonomy): domain Bacteria; kingdom Bacillati; phylum Actinomycetota; class Actinomycetes; order Micrococcales; family Microbacteriaceae; genus Amnibacterium; species uncultured Amnibacterium sp. The sequence continues at coordinate 4,438 of NZ_CAXTHO010000048.1, forward strand.
CGACATCACCGAGCTGTCGCTGTCGATCGTGACCGACGAGTTCCTCGCCCACCTCGCGCAGCTCGGCGACGACGCCGACCTCGACCAGACGAGCGGTTTCCTGGTCGTCGGTGCGACGCTGCTCGACGCGAAGATCGCCGGCCTGCTGCCCGCCGGCGAGGTCGTCGACGCGGAGGCGGTCGCGATGCTCGAGGCCCGCGATCTGCTCTTCGCCCGTCTGCTGCAGTACCGCGCATACAAGGAGGCGTCGGCCTGGTTCGCCGACGCGCTCGCCGTCGAGGATGCGCGGCACGCGCACCCCGGCGCGGTGCGGGAGCAGCAGCTGCCGCCTCCTCCGCCCACCGACCTGTCGGTCGACGTCGCGGCGTTCGCGCTGCTCGCGGCCGCCGCGCTGGCCCCGCGGCCGGTCCCGACCGTCGGCACCGACCACCTCCACGGGTCGGCCGTCGGGCTGCGGGAGCAGGCCGCGGAGGTCGTCAGCCTGCTGCGCCGCGGCTCGGCCATGTCCTTCCTCGACCTCGCCGGACCGGAGGCGGAGCGCCCGATCGTCATCGCGCGGTTCCTCGCGGTGCTCGAGCTGCACCGGCTCGGGGCGATCGCGTTCGAGCAGCTCGATCCGCTCGGAGCACTCGTGGTGCGCTGGACCGCGCAAGACTGGGACGACACCATGCTCGCGCGACTCGGAGGCGGCTTTGACGACTGAGCGCACCGCCGCCGTCCGGCGCGCTCCGCAGGAGCCGGTCGCCCTGCTGCTGTCCGGCCTGCTCGGCGCTCCCGTCGACGACGCCGAGCTGACGGAGGCGTTCGCGGCACGGGACCGGACGGAGGCACCGGCGGCGATCGAGCCCGCCCGACCCTCCTCGCTCGACGACCTCGATGCCGCGATCGAGGCGCTGCTCGTCGTCGCCGATCGGCCGCTCGACCTCATCACGATCGCGACGGCGCTCGACCGTCCGGTCGCGGTGATCCGGCAGGCGGTCGAGCGGGTCCGTGCGGACTACGACGGGATCGCGGGCGGTCGGCGTCGCGGCTTCGAGCTGCGTGAGCTCGCCAGCGGCTACCGCCTCTACGCGCGGCCGGCGCACGACGAGCACGTGCGCCAGCTGCTCGAGGTCGAGACGACCGGGCGGCTCAGCCAGGCCGCGCTGGAGACCCTCGCCGTCATCACCTACCGCCAGCCGGTCACCCGCGGCCAGATCGCCGCGATCCGCGCGGTGTCGGTCGACTCGGTGCTGAAGACGCTCGTCGCCCGCGGCCTCGTGACCGAGGTCGGGCGATCGGAGGAGACCGGTGCGGTCCTCTATGGGACGACCGACGACCTGCTGGTCGCGCTGGGGCTGCGCTCGCTCGACGAGCTGCCGCCGCTCGCGCCGCTGCTCGAGGGCGTCGAGGCGGTGCACGCCGATGCCCGCTGAGCTGCACACGGACCCTCCGACGGGCTCAGGAGGGTCCGGCGAGCGGCTGCAGAAGGTCCTCGCCGCCGCGGGGATCGCATCCCGCCGCGTCTCCGAGGACCTGATGGCGGCCGGCCGCGTCGCGGTCAACGGCGCGGTCGTCACCACGCCCGGCACCCGCGTCGACCCGACCGTCGACACGGTCGCCGTCGACGGGGTCCCCGTCTCGGTGGACCCGGCCAGGCGGACCGTGCTGCTGCACAAGCCGACCGGTGTCGTCTCGACGATGCGCGACGACCGGGGGCGTCCCGACCTCACGACGTTCACCGAGCAGTACGAGGAGCGGCTGTTCAACGTCGGCCGCCTCGACACCGACACCTCCGGCCTCCTGATCCTGACGAACGACGGCGACCTGGCCCAGGTCCTGTCCCATCCGTCCTTCGGCGTCACGAAGACCTACATCGCGCTCGTCACCGGTTCGGTGAAGCCGCAGACGCTCGCTCGGCTGCGGCGGGGCATCGAGCTCGACGACGGCCCGATCGCCGCCGACCGGGTGCGCGTCGTGCCGAACGGCGCGCGCCCCGGCGCCACCCTGGTGGAGCTGACGCTGCACTCCGGACGCAACCGGATCGTCCGCCGGATGCTCGACGCGGTCGGTCACCCGGTGCAGGAGCTGGTCCGGCGCGAGTTCGGTCCGCTGAAGCTCGGCGACCTCGCGGTCGGTCGTACTCGGGACCTCACAGCCGCCGAGTTCGGTGCCCTGACCACCCTCGCCGGCCGGGACCGAGCCGACCGGTAGGGTTGACGCCCGTGTCCGCCCGAACCACGGGGACGGTCCGGGTCGTCGGCACCGGGCTGCTCGGCACGAGCATCGGGCTCGGCCTCTCCGCGATCGACGTCGACGTCGTCCTCGACGACGTCTCCCCGTCGACCCTCGCGCTCGCGGTCGATTACGGCGCCGGCCGTCGGACCGGTGAGGCGGACGCACCCGCGCTCGTCGTCGTGGCCGTGCCGCCGGATGTCGTGGCCGCCGTCGTGGCCGCTGAGCTCGCCCGGTACCCGGACGCGTTCGTCACCGACGTCGCCAGCGTGAAGGCCGGGCCGCTCAGCGCCCTGGAAGCGGTCGGCGCGGCGACCGAGCGCTACGTCGGCTCGCACCCGATGGCCGGCCGCGAGCGCAGCGGTCCGATCGCCGCCCGCGCCGACCTGTTCCTCGGCCGCCCGTGGGTGATCACGCCCCACGCCGGCTCCACCGCCGGGCAGTCGGCGATCCTGGAGGGGCTGGCGCTCGACCTCGGGGCCATTCCGGTCCGCCTGCCGGCCGATCGGCACGACGACGCCGTCGCGATCGTCTCGCACGCGCCGCAGCTGGTCTCCAGCCTCCTCGCCGCCCGGCTCGTCGACGCCCCCGATCACGCGACGGACCTCGCGGGTCAGGGCCTGCGCGACACGACCAGGATCGCGGGCAGCGACCCGGCGCTCTGGGTGCAGATCCTGAGCGCCAACGCCGCCCGCGTGCTTCCGGTGCTCTCGGACCTCCGCGACGACCTCGACGCGGTGCTGGAGGCGCTCGCCGACCCCGCCGCGCCCGGTGCGCAGCGCGCGCTCGCCGACGTGCTCGCCGCCGGGAACGACGGCGTCGCCCGCATCCCCGGCAAGCACGGCGTCGACCTCCGGACCACCACGTTGACCGTGCTGATCGACGACCGGCCCGGCCAGCTCGCCCGCCTCCTGACCGAGATCGGCGAGCTCGGCGTGAACCTCGAGGACATGCGCCTCGAGCACTCGCCGGGCGCGCCGATCGGGATCGTGGAGGTCTCGGTGCTGCCGGAGGCCGCTGGCGGCCTCGAAGCCGACCTGGACCGCCGAGGGTGGCGGGTCGCATGACGAAGCCGATGTGCATGGTGAGGGGAAGCTCGTGGGCGTGATCGTGGCGGTCGACGGACCGGCGGGCAGTGGGAAGTCGAGCGTCTCGCGCGCCGCCGCTGCCGAGCTCGGCTATGCGTTCCTCGACACCGGGGCGGCCTACCGGGCGCTCGCCTGGTCCGTCCTCCAGCACGGGGGCGACCCGGAGGACGCGGCGAGCGTCGAGCGCGCGCTCGACGGCTTCGAATTCGACTCCGCCCTCGATCCCGCCGAGCGGTGGGTGCTCGTCGGCGACGTCGACGTCACCGAAGCGATCCGCACCCCCCGCGTCACCGCCGCCGTCAGCGGCATCGCCCGCGTCCCGGCGGTCCGCCTCCGGCTGAACGAGGGCTTCCGCGCCCGCCTGGCAGCCGCCGAGCCGGGCACGGTGGCCGAGGGCCGCGACATCACGACCGTCGTCGCGCCGCACGCCGATGTGCGGGTGCTGCTCACCGCGAGCCCCGAGGTGCGCGCGTCGCGACGGTCGAAGGAACTGCCGGAGGAGGACCACCGCGACGTCGCGAGGTCCATCGCCGAGCGCGATGCCAAGGACTCACGGGTGGTCGACTTCCTCGAGGCCGCCGAGGGCGTCACGACGCTCGACTCCACGAACCTCGACTTCGACGGCACCGTCGCAGCGCTGGTCTCCCTCGTGCGGGAGTCGGCAGGATTGGAGCCGGTGACATGACCGATTCGGACGACGACTACGAGGGTGACGACGACCTGCTCGCCGAACGGCTCGACGCGGTCGACGAGACCGCGGCGGAGCAGCGCGCCGCCGCACTCCGTGCGGGGCTCGAGGAGTACGCGCTCGAGGACGAGGACCGCCTCCTGCTCGAGAGCGACGACGACGAGGACGGCGGATCCGGCGCGAGCGCCGCGCTGCCGGTGCTCGCGATCGTGGGGCGCCCGAATGTGGGCAAGTCCGCGCTCGTGAACCGCATCCTCGGCCGTCGCGCGGCCGTGGTCGAGGACACGCCCGGTGTCACCCGCGACCGCGTGACCTACCGCGGGGAGTGGGAGGGACGGGGGTTCACGCTCGTCGACACCGGCGGCTGGGAGCCGGACGCCGCAGGGCTCGACGCCGCGGTGGCCGCCCAGGCGGAGATCGCCGTGGACCTCGCGGACGCGGTGCTGTTCGTCGTCGACGCGGTCGTCGGCGCGACGAGCACCGACGAGCAGGTCGTGCGGATGCTGCGGGCCACGAAGAAGCCGGTGCGCCTCGTCGCGAACAAGGTCGACGACGTGCGCCAGGAGGCGTACATCGGCGAGCTGTGGGGCCTCGGCCTCGGCGAGCCGTTGCCGGTGTCCGCGATCCACGGGCGCGGCGTCGCCGATCTGCTCGACGAGGTGATGCGCACGCTGCCTATCGAGTCCGGCGTCGCGAAGCCGCAGGCGGGCGGGCCTCGCCGGGTCGCGCTCGTCGGCCGCCCGAACGTCGGCAAGTCGAGCCTGCTGAACAAGTCGGCGGGGGAGGACCGCGTCGTGGTCTCCCCGACGGCGGGCACCACCCGCGACCCGGTGGACGAGCAGATCGAGATCGCGGGCACGGTGTGGCGGTTCGTCGACACGGCCGGCATCCGGCGCCGCACGCACCTGTCGCAGGGCGCCGACTTCTACGCCTCCCTCCGCACGCAGGCCGCGCTCGAGCGCGCCGAGGTCGCGGTCGTGCTGTTCGACGTCACCGAGCCGATCAGCGAGGCGGACATCCGGATCGTCGACATGGTCCTCGAGTCGGGCCGCTCGCTCGTGCTCGCGTTCAACAAGTGGGACCTGATCGACGACGAGCGCCGCCGGTACCTCGAGCGCGAGATCGAGCAGGACCTCGCGCACGTGGCGTGGGCACCGAGAGTGAACATCTCGGCCCTGACCGGCCGCCACCTCGAGAAGCTCGTACCCGCGCTCACCGCGGCGCTCGACGGCTGGGACACCCGCATCCCGACCGGCAAGTTCAACGCCTTCATCGCCGAGCTCACCGCCGCGCATCCGCACCCGGTCCGTGGAGGGAAGCAGCCGCGGATCCTGTTCGGGACCCAGGCGGGTAGCCGCCCGCCGACCTTCGTGCTGTTCACGACGGGCTTCCTCGACCCGCAGTACCGACGCTTCGTGCAGCGCCGCCTCCGCGAGGTCTACGGCTTCGCCGGCACCCCGATCGTCGTCAACATGCGCGTGCGGGAACGCCGCCAGCGCTCCTGACGGATCTTCGCCGTTCAGGAGTTCTGGCGACCGCGGACTTGCCTTCGGTCTGCCTCGCCTCGCGACTCCGGCAGCACCCTCCGTTTTGTAGGAAGGACCTGCCTACAAAACGGAGCGTCCGTCGACCGGATCGCCGCGCGAGACGGCGGACTCCAGGAGCAGCGGTGCCAGAACTCCTGAAACACGAAGATCGTCTCGTGCAGGGGGCCTGATGCGCTCAGCAGCGGTCAGGGGCGGTGGAGGCGCACCTCCACCTGCTCGCCGTTGATGCGGGACTCGAAGCGGATCGCGGGCGCCGTCGCAGGTCCGTGCACGACCTCGCCGGTCCCGATGTCGAACACGCTGCCGTAGGCGGTGGTGATCGTCGCCGCCGCGTGGCCGGGATCCTCGAACACGCCGTCGGTGAGGGGTTCGCCGAGGTGGGTCGAGATGTCGGCCAGCACATCGACCCGTCCGCCCTGGCGGAGCACGAACAGCGCCTCCCCGGCGACCTCGCGGCGCACCGGCTCGTGCTCCGGCAGGTCCGCCAGCAGGCCGATGGTCCTCCAGCCCTCCGGGAACCGGGTCAGCACCGCGTTGGCGTGGTTCGCGCCGGCCGTCTGGCGATACCCGAGATGCCCGCCGAGGTAGCCGCCGAAGCCGACGAGGCCGAATCCGACGTAGGCCAGCGTGCGGCCGAGCGCCTCGTGGTCCCGGCCGCGCAGGAACCACGACGCGGCATAGAGCACCCAGGCGGATTCGTTCGCCACCGCGTGCACGATCCCCACCCGCTGCTGCTCGCGCCGGGTCCGCGCCCAGTCCGCCCACCCGGTGAGGATCGCGGGAGCGGCGGCCACCACCCCGACGCCCACCAGGATCCGGGACGCCCGGGCCGTCCCGGGGAGCGCGTCGAGCACGGCCGCGCTGATCCAGGTGCCGGCGGGCACGAGGACGATCGCGGGATGCACCGCGTGTCCCGCAGGCACCCCGTGCAGGGCGTCCTCGAGCGCCCGCGGCTTCAGCAGGGCGTCGACGACACCGTGGATCTTGAGGATGACCGGATCGAGCGCGGCGGCGTGCTCGAGGGCGATCAGCGGTTTCAGGATGGACAGCTCGCGCACGGGCGCACCTCTTTCGTCCGCACCACCCGACTCCTCCTGCCGCCCGGCGCGCAAACGCACGGGGCGGGTCAGCAGCCCACGCCCAGGGGTTCGGCAGCACCGGATCAGTGCAGGAGGGCGTCGAGCGCGGCGTCGATCTCGTGCGTCGCGGCGAGCGGACCGGGCAGCGGGGTGCCGTAGAAGCCGTGGATCATGCCGGGGAAGGTGCGGTGCCAGACCGGCACCCCCGCGCCGACGAGCGCCGCCGCGTAGGCCACGCCCTCGTCCCGCAGCGGGTCGTACTCGGCGGTCCCGATGATCGCCGGAGCCACCCCGGCGAGGTCGGGGGTGCGCAGCGGCGCGATCCGCGGGTCGTCGACGAGCGCCCGCGCCTCAGCGGAGTCGGGAGCGAGTCCCGTGTACTGCTCGAAGAACCACTCCATGTCCCGCAGGGTCAGGAAGTACCCGTCCGCGTTCTCGCCGCGGGAGGCGTAGTCGCCGCCGGGATCGACCGTCGGGTAGGCGAGCAGCTGGGCCGCGAGGGCGACGCCCTCGTCCCTCGCGCGGACCGCGGTCACCGCGGCCAGGTTCGCGCCGGCGCTGTCCCCGGCGACGACGAGGCGGTCCGGATCGCCGCCGTATGCCTCGATGTGCGCGGCGACCGCGGAGAACGCCGCCCAGGCGTCGTCGACGCCGCCGGGGAACGGCCGCTCGGGCGCGAGGCCGTAGTCGACGCTGACCACCACCGCGCCGAGGTCGGTGGCGAGGATCCGCACGGCGAGGTCGTGCGTGTCGAGGTCGCCGATCACGAATCCGCCGCCGTGGAAGAACACGATCGTCGGCACGGAGGTGGACACCTGCGGCCGGTAGACGCGGGAGGGGATCCCGCCCACCACCGCATCACGGATCTCCGCGATGCGCGGCCGCTGTGCGGCGTCGCGCCGGTCCACGCCCGCGGCGGCGCGCAGCATCGCGCGTCCCTCCGCGGCGGTGCCGTCGGACATGGCGGGCAGGCCGAGCCGCTGCATCTCCTGCAGCATCAGCGCGGTGTCGGGGTCGAGCGGCATCGTCGGTTCCTTCCCTCGGTGGTCAGCGGTGCGGTCACGCGCCCGAACGGATCGGGGAGGCGGTCAAGCGGTCTCGGCGGCAGCTGCGGGTGCGCCGGCCGGTTCGAACCGCAGCGCGCGATGTCGTGGGTCGAGGCGGAACTGCAGCAGGTCCCGCAGATAGTTCTGGTGCACCCGCCACGGCGACTTCCGTGCCTGCCGGGGCAGGAGGTGCAGGCCGCGCCGGATGTAGCCGGCCGCCAGGTCGATGACCGGCGCGGTCGGGCCCGCGTCGGCGGGGGCATCGGCGACGGCGACCGGGGTGCCCCGTCGCCGCATCTCGGCGAGCAGGTCGACCACGGCGTTCGCGACGAGGTCGGCGCGCAGGGTCCAGGAGGCGTTGGTGTACCCGATCGTGTACGCGAGGTTCGGCACGCCGGTCAGCAGCATGCCCTTGTACGCGAGCGTCGTGCCCGGGTCGATCGGCCGGCCGTCGACCTCCACCCGAATCCCGCCGAGGACGAGCACGTTCAGCCCGGTCGCGGTCACGAGCACGTCCGCGTCGAGCCGGCCGCCGGAGGCGAGCCGGATCCCGTCCGCGTCGATGCGGTCGATCCGGTCCGTGACGACATCGGCGTCACCGGCGGTGATCGCCCGGAACAGGTCGCCTCCTGGCACCGCGCAGAGCCGCTGGTCCCAGGGGGCGTACTGCGGCGAGAAGTGGGTGTCGACGTCGAAGGAGGCGGGCAGCTTCTCCTTCGCGGCGCGGCGCAGGATCGCCTTCATGGACGCGGGCCGGCGCCGGGCGTACTGGTAGAGCAGCACCGCCCCGAGGATGTGCTTCATCCGGACCGCCCGGTAGGCGAGCTGCGGCGACACCCGACCCCGCAGGCGCATCGCGAGCCGGTCGCGCGTCGGGATCGCGGCGACATAGGTCGGCGAGCGCTGCAGCATCACCGCGTGCGCTCCCCGCTTCGCGAGCGCGGGGACCAGGGTCACCGCTGTCGCGCCGCTGCCGATCACGACGAATCGCTTGCCGGCCGGGTCGAGATCGGCCGGCCAGTGCTGGGGATGCACGACCCGGCCGCGGAACGCCTCCAGCCCGGCGATCTCGGGGGAGTAGCCCTCGTCGTAGCGGAAGTAGCCCGTGCAGGCGAACAGGAAGGAGCAGGTGATCGTGCTCGTCATCCCGGTCACACCCTCGCTCCACTCACCCGTCGCATCGGGATCGCGGTGCAGCACGGTCAGCTCCCACCTGGCCTGGTCCGAGTGCCACGAGGCCGCGACGACGCGCTGCCGGAAGCGCACGTGCTCGCCGGCGCCGGTCTCCTCAGCGGTCTGCCGAACGTACTCGCGGATGTCGTCGCCGTCCGCGATCGCCTTGTCACCCGTCCACGGCCGCGCGGCGTAGCCGAGCGTGTACATGTCCGAGTCGGACCGGACGCCGGGGTAGCGGAACAGGTCCCACGTCCCGCCGAGCACGTCCCGCGACTCCAGGACCGCGAACGAGCGGTCGGGCGCACGCCGCAGCAGCGTCGCCGCCGCGCCGATGCCCGACAGCCCTGCGCCCACGATCACCACATCCAGGTGCTCCGGCATCGTCGACCTCCCCGCCACGAGCACCGTATCGACACCATGTCGAGAAAGTCGACATCGTGTCGAGGATGCTCATTACGCTCGCAGGATGAGCACCTCCACCCGCGGCAGACGCGTCGGCCGGCCGTCGGGCGACGAGCGGCAGCGGGCGATCGTGGAGGCGTTCGAGGGCCTGCTGCAGACACGGTCGCTGGCGGACATCGCGATCGACGAGATCGCGGCGGGCGCCTCGATCTCGCGCAGCGCGTTCTACTTCTACTTCCCCTCGAAGCAGGCCGTGCTGCTCGAGCTGCTCGACCGCATGGTGGCGGAGGTGGACGAGCGCCTGGCCGCCGTCGGTCTCCCGGGTGACGACCCGGCGCGCTGGTGGCGCGAGGCGATCGGGGTGTTCGTCGACGTCTTCGGTGCGCATCGCGCCGTCACCGTCACGCTGGCGGAGGCGCAGGCGACGATCCCGGAGGTGCGTGCGGAGTGGGCGCGGCGCTCCGGTCGATGGGTCGACCTGACGGCGTCGACCATCGTCGCCGAGCGGCGCGCGGGCCGTGCCCGCGAGATCGTCGACCCGCGCGCGACGAGCATCGCGCTGAACGCGATGAACGAAAGCGTGCTCGTCGCCTCGTTCAGCGGCGCGACCCCGTCCCTCGCGCCGGGGGAGCTGCTCGACGTGCTCGCCGACATCTGGTGCACGACGATCTACGGGCGTCCGCGCCCGTAGCCCCCGGGGTGTTCACGGATCAGGGGATCCGGGGCGCGAAGCGCCGCCGGATCCCCTGATCCGTGAACACGACGGTCACACGGACGCGGGCTGCTGCTGCTCCGAGTAGATGCGGGTCAGCTCGCGTTTCAGGACCTTGCCGGAGGGGCCGAGCGGCAGCTCGGTCACGAGGTGCACGACGCGCGGGAACTTGTACGCGGCGACCTTCGCCTTCACGAACTCCCGCAGCTCGTCGTCCGTCGCCGACGCACCGGCCTTCAGCACGACCGCCGCCTCGACCTCGTGCCCGTGCTTCGCGTGCGGTGTCCCGAACACGGCGACGGCCTCGATCGCGGGGTGCCGCATCATGACGTTCTCGACCTCGCTCGGGTACACGTTGTAGCCGTTGCGCAGGATCATGTCCTTCTTGCGATCGACGATCGTCAGGTAGTCGTCGGCACCCATCGTCGCGAGGTCGCCGGTGCGGAACCAGCCATCGACGACCGCCTCCGCGGTCGCCTCCGGCTTGCCGAGGTAGCCCTTGAACAGGTCGTGTCCCCGCACCACGAGCTCGCCCAGCTCGCCGCGGCGCAGCTCGACGATGCGGTCGTCAACGTCCGCATCCGCGATGACCACGTCGACGCCCCAGATCGGCACGCCGATCGTGCCCGGCCGGATCGGCATGCTGACCGGGTTGAACGACACCACGGGTGAGGTCTCGGTCAGGCCGTAGCCCTCGTAGACGGTCGCGCCGAACGTCTCCGAGAACTCCTCGAGCACCGCGAGCGGCAGCGGTGCACCGCCGGACACCGCATACCGCAGATCCGGCTTCGGTGCGCCGGCTCGCGCTCCGGCCAGCAGCCCCACGTACATCGTCGGCACGGCGGTGAACACCGTCGCGCCGTGCTCCGCCATCGCAGTGAGCGCGCCGACCGCGTCGAACTTGGGCAGCAGCACGATCGTCGCGCCACGGCGGAACCCGGTGTTCAGCACGCAGGTCTGCCCGAACGTGTGGAACAGGGGCAGGCCGCCGAACACGACGTCGTCGAAGCGCATGTCGAACAGATCGATCAGCGACACGTTCACCTGCTCGACGAGCGAGAAGTGCGAGTTGACCGCTCCCTTCGGCGTGCCGGTCGTCCCGCTCGTGTAGAGCAGGGTCGCCGGTTCGAGGGGGTTCATCGCCTCCTGCCGGAGGATCGGCTCCGCATCCTGCATCAGCGCCTCGAGCCGCGGGATCGGTGCCAGGTCCTTCGCGGCCTCGGGCAGCAGCACGGAGACGGCGTCGACCCCGTTCTCCAGCGCGGCCGGCAGGGCCTCGCCGAGGCTGGTCGCGCCGATCACGACGAGCTTGGCCCCGCTGTCCCGCAGCACGAGCGCGATCTCCTCCCGTTTGAACAGGAGGTGGATGGGCACGGCGACGGCACCGATCGCGAGGATCGCGTAGTAGACCCGCGGGAAGTCGGGCACGTTCGGCACGAGCATCGCGACGCGGTCGCCTCGACCGATGCCGCGGGACCTCAGCACGCCGGCGATCAGCTTCGCGTCGCGCCACAGCTCGCTGTACGTCGCCTGCGCCTGGGGACCGGTCTGCCCGGTCCAGATCACCGCCGTCTTGTCGGGGTACCGGTGCGCCGACTCGGCCAGGATCGCGGCGACCGAGATGGTCGCGTGACCGGGCCCGGTGAGAACGTCATCGTCCATTCGTGCTTCTCCTTCGAAGTGACACCAGGCGAGGATGCCCGCTCTGCCTCGGCGTCCGCTACGAGTTCGACGCCGACGATGCCGGGGACGGGAGGTCCTCGCTCATCTCGTGCTCCTGGTCGGCGCCAGGACCAGCGCGAACGCCGCCGCGGCCCGGTCGGCATCCGGCTGCTCGCCGGCGATCAGGTCCGCGTAGGCGTAGGACTCCGCGACGCGGACCAGCACGGTCGCCAGGTCGTGCGGCGGCAGCGGGGTCGACATTCGGCCGGCGGCGATCTCCTCCTCCAGCAGCCGCTCGACGATCGCGACGAAGCGCCGATGCACCGGGGTCGCGCCGCCGAGCAGGATCCGGAGGGCCTTCGACGGCTCCCTGGTGATCCACGTACGGAAGTAGTCGGCCGCGATGAGGTCCTGCACGAAGCGCGTCAGCGCGCCCTCGACCCGATCGGCGCCGTGCGCGTGCGTGGCCGCGTCGGCGGCGTCGAACGTCGGCGCGGCGAGGCTCCACAGGATCTCGCCAAGCAGCGCGTCGCGGTTCCCGACCCAGCGGAACAGGGAGGTGCGGTCCACGCCGAGCTCGGCGGCGAGCGCGCTCATGTCGATCCGCTCGCCCCCGATGAAGCGGTGCCGGGCAGCGCGGAACGCACGGGCGGCATCGCTGTGAGCCTCGAGCCGCTCCGAGAGCGCGCTCGGCACCAGGCGCGCCCCCAGGCCGCCGCGTGCGGTCGCGTGCGCGGTCACGTCGGCGGCCGTCATGCGCCGGAGCCTAGCTCGCAACATTCCGAAATGTGTTGCGTACACTGCGTCGCGGAGCCGCAGCCGCAGGAGGAAGAGGGATGCGATGACCCGCACCGACATGATCGAGACGGACACAGCCAGGCCGACGCTGGACCACCTGGTCAGCGACTTCTACCGTTACCAGGACTTCCTCACACCCGACGAGCAGCGGCACGCCGGCGAGTTCCGCGCGGTGTTCGAGGAGAAGATCCGGCCGATCGTCGACGGCTACTGGGCGCGCGCGGAGTTCCCGAAGCAGGTCATCCCATGGCTCGCAGACCTCGGCGCGCTCGGGCCGTTCGTGCCCGAGGTGCGGAAATTCGAGAACACGGCGGTGTTCCGCGGCTGGATGGCGCTCGAGATGGCGCGGATCGACGCCTCCGTCGCCACGTTCGTCGGCGTGCAGTCCGGTCTCGCGATGGGCTCGATCGACGTCGGCGGCTCCGCCCAGCAGAAGGCGGAGCTGCTGCCCGCGATGGCGGCCGGCACGCTGCTCGGCGCGTTCGGGCTCACCGAGCCCTTCTCGGGCTCCGACTCGGCCCGCGGCCTCCGCACGACCGCGCGTCACGACGGCGACGAGTGGGTCCTGAACGGCGCGAAGCGCTGGATCGGGAACGCGACCTTCAGCGACTTCGTCGTGATCTACGCGAAGGACGAGGCGGACGGCCAGGTCAAGGGATTCCTGGTCGACACCGACCTGCCCGGCTTCCGCGCCGACAAGATCGAGGACAAGATCGCGCTGCGGGCCGTGCAGAACGCCGACATCACGATGGTCGACGTGCGGGTGCCCGAGGCGAAGCGCCTCCCGGGCATCCGCTCGTTCCGCGACGTCGCGACCGTGCTGCGCCTGACCCGCTGCGAGGTCGCGTGGCAGGCGATCGGCGTCGCGATCGGCGCATGGGAGGCGGCGCTCGCCTACGCGAAGGACCGCCGGCAGTTCGGCAAGCCGATCGCGAGCCACCAGCTGATCCAGGACCTGCTCGTGAAGGGGCTCGCCAACATCACCGCCTCCATCGGCATGTGCCTCCGCGCGTCCCAGATGCAGGACGACGGCATCCAGAAGGACGAGCACTCGGCGCTCGCGAAGGCGTTCGCGACCTCGCGGATGCGCGAGACGGTCGGCTACGCCCGCGAGATCCTCGGCGGCAACGGCATCGTGCTCGACAAGGGCGTCGCCCGCTTCTTCTCCGACGCGGAGGCGCTGTACTCCTACGAGGGCACGCGCGAGATGAACACCCTGATCGTCGGCCGCTCCATCACGGGCTTCAACGCCTTCGTGTGAATCCCGCGCCCTGATCGGGTGCGAGCGCAGCGAGCCTCGAGCTCCCGCCCCTGACCGCTCGCGATCCTGCTCCTCGGTGGCTGCCGCGGGAGGTCCGCCGCAGGATCCGCTGGCGGAGTAGCGTGCGAGCCCGTGGCCGACACCGACGTCCGATCCGTCCCCTCCGCCGTGACCCGCACGGAGACGGACAGTCTCGGCGCCGTCGAGATCCCGGTCGGCGCCTACTGGGGCGCGCACACCGCGCGGGCCCTCGAGAACTTCCCGATCTCGAACACCCCGATCTCGCGGCACCCACGGCTGATCGACGCGCTCGTGATCGTGAAGCAGGCGGCCGCGCGGGCCAACCGCGACCTCGGCGCGCTCGACCCGCACAAGGCGGCGATGATCGAGCGCGC
>NZ_CAXTHO010000049.1:0-18396 GCF_964244015.1 uncultured Amnibacterium sp.
ATGTGCTGATCGGCGGCCGGAAGGTGTGCGGCGTGCTGGCGGAGGCGCTGGCCGACCCTTCGAGTGCCTCAGGACACCGCCCTTCGAGTGCCTCAGGACACCGTGGCAGCGGTGCGGTCGTCGGCGCGGGCCTGAACCACGCCGCCCGGCGGGACGCGCTGCCGGTCCCGACCGCCACGTCGCTGGCCGCGGAGGGCGGCCCGACCGATCCCGACCTGCTGGTGTCCGCCTACCTCCGGCGGCTGCTCGACCTGGTCGGCCGGTTCGAGGCTGCCGGAGGGGATCCGGAGGCGAGCGGCCTGCGGGCCGCGGTCATCGTCGCGAGCGACACGATCGGGCGTCGGGTCCGCGTCACCGGGCCCGACGGCCCGGTGGTCGGCGAGGCCGTCGACATCGATCAGCAGGGCCGGATCGTCGTCGATCGCGGCCCGCTCGGCGGGACCACGGCGTGCGCCACGGGCGATGTCGAGCACCTGCGGTATGAATAGCCGATGTCCGTCGGGGTCGGAGGTGCTACGCGCGTGCGCACGGAGCGTCGCCCCACCTCGCTGCCGCCGTCCAGGGAGCCGCCGGAGCAGGTGATCGTGCGCCTCCGCCGCTCGGGACGGCGCCTGGTGTGGCCCGCGATCTTCTTCGTGATGATCTGCTTCGGCACCGGTTACGGCTGGAACCGATTCGTTGCGCCATGGCTGTGGCTGAACACCGCGCTGCCGATCGCCGCCGGCGGGCTGACGGTGCTGCTCTCCCTGCTGCCGCTGATCTTCTGGCTGAACCGGGTGACGATCATCACGAGCCGCCGGCTGATCGTGACGCAGGGCTTCCTCGTCCGGGAGCGCACCGAGTTCCTCCTGGCCCGCGCCTCCGACGCCGCGCTGCGCCGCAGGCCCATGCAGCTGCTGACCGGGAGCGGCGACGTGATCGTGCACGCGGGCGCCGAGGGCACGATGATCCTCCGCGACGTGCCCCGCGCCCGGCTGGTGCACCGGGCCATCACGGATCTGATCGAGCGGGGCTCGAAGCCCTCCTGATCTCTGCCGTCGGCGGCTCCAACACTCTCCGTTGTGGAGGACTGGTCGTCCTACAACATGGAGAGTGCGAGTCGCGAGTGGAGCTATTCGACGGGCTCCGGGACGCGGGCGCCCACCCGGTCCCGCCGGGCGGGGTGGTAGACCCAGTACCGGTACAGCGCGAACCGGATGATCGAGCCGAGCACCAGGCCGACCACGTTCTTCGCGATGTTGTCCGCGAGCACCGTGCGCAGGTCGAGCACGTAGTGCGAGAACGCCAGGCAGGCGAGGGCCACCAGCATCCCGAGCACGCTGACGGCGACGAACTCGAGGCCCTCCTTCGCGCCGCGGGTGCTGCGGTGCGGGCCGAACGTCCAGTAGCGGTTGCCGATCCAGTTCGCGCCGATCGCGAGGATCGTCGAGATGATGCCGGCCTTCAGCGGGCTGTGCTCGAACAGCGGCGTGAGGCGCAGCAGCGTGAACGCGACCGTGTCGACGACGAAGCCCACGCCGCCCACCAGGGCGAACTTCGTGAGCTGCTGCACGAGGGCGCGGTCGGCGAGTGCGCGCATCCGTTCGCCCTGCCTCTCGAGAGGAGAATTCCGTCGCGCACGGCTGCGGACGTCGCCGCAGAATAGGACACGACTCCACGAACCGTGGTCGCGGCCTGCTGGGCGAACGGCACGAGGTTCCTCACCGGAGTCGCGACGACAAGGAGCGGACCCGTGCGCGTCGGCGTGATCGGAGGAGGGCAGCTGGCCCGCATGATGGTGCCGGCGGCGGTCGAGCTCGGGATCGACATCGCGGTGCTGGGGGAGTCGGAGGGCGCCTCCGCGCGCATCGCGGTCACGACCGTCGGCGACCACACCGACGCGGCGACCGTGCTCGCCTTCGCGCGGGACGTCGACGTGATCACCTTCGACCACGAGCACGTGCCGCAGCCCGTGCTCCGCGCCCTCGTCGACGCCGGTGTGGCGGTCCGGCCGGGACCGGACGCGCTGCTGCACGCGCAGGACAAGCTCGTGCTCCGCCGGAGGCTGCAGCAGCTCGGCGTGCCGCAGCCGGAATGGGCGGAGGTCGCCGACACCGGCGAGCTCGCGGCCTTCCTCGAGCGCACCGGTGGCCGCGTCGTCGTGAAGACCCCGCGCGGCGGCTACGACGGCCACGGCGTGCGCGTCGTCTCCGACGCTCACGGGGTCGACGACTGGCTCGCGGCCGGCCCGCTGCTCGCGGAGGAGCTCGTCGATTTCCGCCGCGAGCTCGCGCAGCTCGTCGCGCGGCGCCCCTCCGGCGACATCGCGATGTGGCCGCTCGTCGAGACCGTGCAGGGCGGCGGGGTCTGCCGGGAGGTGTTCGCGCCCGCACCGCACTCCACGGCACGCGTCGAGCGGGTCGCGCGGGAGATCGCCCACACGATCGCTGCGGCGCTCGGCGTCACCGGCGTGCTCGCGGTCGAGCTGTTCGAGACGGACGACGACCGGGTGCTCGTCAACGAGCTCGCGATGCGGCCGCACAACTCCGGCCACTGGACGATCGACGGCGCCGTCACGAGCCAGTTCGAGCAGCACCTGCGTGCCGTGCTGGACCTGCCGCTCGGCAGCACCCGGACCGTCGCGCCGTGGAGCGCGATGGTGAACGTGCTGGGCGGCCCGGCCGACGGCGACCTCGACGCGCGGGTCCCGCAGCTGATGGCGGATCAGCCCGCCGCGAAGCTGCACCTCTACGGCAAGGCGACGCGGCCGGGCCGCAAGATCGGCCACGTCACGGCGACGAGCGACGACCTCGACGACGCGGTGTTCATCGCGCGCGCGGGGGCGGCCTTCTTCCGCTGATCCGACGCGACGCGGAGGCGCGCCCCTACGATCGCTCGCATGGGGAACCCGCAGGCGCCCGTCGTCGGTCTCGCGATGGGCAGCGACTCCGACTGGCCCACGATGCGCGCGGCCGCCGAGATGCTCGACCGGTTCGGCGTGGCCTACGAGGCGCGGGTGCTGTCCGCGCACCGCACGCCGCGCGCGATGCTCGACTGGGGGCAGGCTGCCGCAGGGCGGGGGATCAAGGTCGTGATCGCCGGGGCCGGAGGAGCCGCTCACCTGCCGGGCATGCTCGCGGCCGCGACGACGCTGCCGGTGATCGGGGTCCCGGTCGTGCTGCAGACGCTCGACGGGCTCGACTCCCTCCTCTCGATCGTGCAGATGCCGACCGGGGTGCCCGTCGCCGCCGTCGCGATCGGCAACGCCGCGAACGCGGGCCTGCTCGCCGTGCGCATCCTCGGCGCGAGCGATCCCGCGCTCGCCGTCGCGCTCGCGGGCTACGCGGACGAGCTCGAGCAGCAGGTCGCGGCGAAGGACGCCGCGCTCCGGGACAGCCTCTGACCGCAGTTCGTGTTTCAGGAGTTCTGGCGGCGGAGCCGCGCCAGAACTCCTGAAAGACGAACAGCGCGCCTACCCTGCCGGGATGCGGGGGAGGGCGTTGTCGCGGCCGACCGGCCCCGCCGCGCCCCTCCGGGATCCACCCGTCGGCGATCCGCGGTTCATGACCCGGCGGGCAGCGTGGCTCGTCGTGCTGCACCTGCTGGTCCCCGGCAGCGCGCAGGTGCTCGCCGGCAGCCGCCGCGTCGGGCGGTTCGCGCTCGGCCTGTGGCTGCTCGGCTGGGCCGCGCTCGTCGCCGCGGCGGTGCTCTGGTTCGCGCTGCCGCAGCTGCTGCTCAGCCTTCCGACGAACGCGATCGGGCTGACCGCGATCCAGCTGCTGCTCGTCGCCCTGGTCGTCGGCTGGATCCTGCTGACGATCGACACCGTCCGGCTGCTGCGCCTGGTGCGGATCGCGCCGACCGGCCGCGCGGTGCTGGGCGGGCTGCTCGCGATCGCGCTGGTGGTCGGCGTCGGCGGTGCCGGCTGGGGCGCGTGGGCGGCCGGGGTCGCGCGGTCGACGCTCGGCGGTACGTTCGCGAACGCCCGGTTCGACCTGCCGGCGGACGGCCGCTACAACATCCTCCTGCTCGGCGGCGACGCGGGGAAAGGGCGCTCCGGCCTCCGCCCCGACAGCATCTCGGTCGTCAGCCTGAACGCGCTGACGGGAGACATGGTCACCTTCGGGCTGCCGCGCGACACCGATCCGGTCCCGTTCGCCGAGGGATCGCCGATGCGGCAGCTGTACCCCGACGGGTACGGCGCGCACGGGCGCTGCAACGTCGACGTCTGCCAGCTGAACTCCATCTACACCGAGGCGCAGCTGAAGGAGCAGCAGCGCTACCCCGACGCCGTGAAGAACCACTCCAGCGCCGGCATCGAAGCCACCCGCGAGGCGGTCGAGGGCGCGCTCGGCATCACGATCCAGTACTACCTGCTCGTCGACATGACGGCGTTCGAGCCGCTCGTGGACGCGATGGGCGGCGTGACCGTGACGGTGAAGGAGCGCCTCCCGGTCGGCGGGCACATCGTGGACGGGAGGCTCACGGGCGTGAAGGTCTGGATCGAGAAGGGCCGGCGGCATCTCGACGGCAACAAGGCGCTCTGGTTCGCGCGGTCCCGCTACGGCAGCGCGCTCGGCGACTACGACCGGATGGCGAGGCAGCGGCAGCTGGAGGAAGCGATGCTGCACCAGATGAACCCGCTCACCCTGCTGACGCGGTTCGATCGCCTCGCGAAGGCGGGGTCGAACGCCGTGCAGACCGACCTGCCGCAGGGCCTGCTCGGCGTGATCGCCGGCGCCGCGGTGAAGTCGAGGTCGCAGACGGTGCAGAACGTCGAGTTCGTGAAGCCGAGGTACGTCCCGACGAAGCCGGACTACACCGTGATCCGGCGCGTCGTGCAGGACGCGCTGCGCTGAGCGCGCCGCCGTCGGTGCTGAGGCTTCGACGGCGATCGGGTTAGCCTCGCCGATGTGACCCCCTCCGCGCGCCCCGTGCCGGCGCTCCGCGCTGTCGCGGAAGCCCGGCGGGCGATGGGGCCCCCGCTGGTGCGACGACGGGTCGCGGACGTCTTCGTCACCTCCGAACGTCGCACCACCCGGCTCGACGTGCTCTTCGCCGTCGCCATCACGCTGCTGGTCGGCGTGCACCTCACGATCTTCATCGCGGTGCTGGTGCTCGCCCCCGTGACGGCGTCGGAGGCGCGGAACCTGCAGCTCGTGCCGCTGCCGGTCGAGGTCGCGCGCGCGCTCGTGCTGCCGTTCCACGCGCTGCTGCTGGGGTCGCTGTTCGTGCTCGGCCGTCGCGCCGCCGGCCGGTGGGCCGGATTCGGGGCGATGCTCGCCCTGCTCGCCCTCGACCTGCGCGCCGACCCGACGGAGCCCGTCTTCGGGCCGCCGACGGCCGAGGGTGCGTGGATCGCCGCTGCCCTGCTCGCGGCCGCGTTCGCCCTCCTCCCGCGCCATCGCCTCGTCGCGGCCGCGTTCGTCGGGCTCGCGAGCGGCTTCTTCGCCGTCGCGGCCTGCGCGCTGCCCGCCTTCCTGCTGGCCGTGGCGTTCACGCCGCTGCGGGCCCGGTCCCGCTCCTCCAGGACGAAGGCGATCGCCGCGTTCGCCGGCGTCTGGGCGGTGCCCGCCGTGCTGATGCAGCTGGTGTGGCTCGGGACGCTCGGACCGGCCGGGTGGCTGGACCGTTCGGCCGAGTTCGGTGCGGAGTTCCGGCCCCACGCCCTCGTGCCGTGGCTCGAGCAGGACCGCCTGCTGTTCGCGGCGTGGCACTTCGACCCGCTGCTGACCGTCAGCCTGTTCGCGTTCCTCTTCGTCGCGTCCGGCACGGGACTCTCGACCTACTTCCGGACGCCGCTGCACGGTGAACGCGGCCCCATCGTGGGCCGGGTGCTGCAGCGCCTCCCCGCCGAGTGGTGGGCGGCCGGCCTGACGCTGCTGTTCTGCTCGATCTGGTGGGGGTTCTCCGGCGACCACACGATCGTGCTCGCGAACCTGCCGGTCCTCGCGGCCTGCACGCCCCTGATCACGGGGCTGGCGTACCGCGGCGCGAAATGGCTGATCACGGTCAACCGCTTCTGGGCGTTCACGGGCATCTTCTACCTGACCTGCCTGATCTCGGTGCGCTCGTTCCAGCTGCTGCTGACCCTCCTCCAGGCGTTCCGATACTGATCCGAGCGCGACAGCAGGATCCAGCACCATCAGCAGGTCAGGATCGGCTGCTGGATCCTGCTGACGGTGCTCGGTCCTGCTGTCGGACTCGCGTGCCGGGGGCTACCAGCAGGCGGTGAGGCGCCAGAGGCGCGCGGAGCCGGAGGAGGCCACCAGCTGCGCGCCGCCCGGCGTGTGGACGACGCGGTCGATCGCGGCGAACCGACCTGCCGCCCTCCGGTCGCCGGCGAGGTGCCCCGGCTCGGTGATCACCCATCGCACGTTCTTCTGCCGCACCGCCGGGCAGACGCGCTCGTCGGTGCGCCAGTCGTCGAGGTGCCGCCTGATCACGCGGCCGTCGTAGTCCCAGTAGCCGCCGAGGTGCGGGAACAGCACGCGCCTCCCGCCGAGCGCCCACGCGAGCGCGGAGCCGTTCCACGGGTTCCCGACGATGAGCTGCCCCTTCGGCACGAAGTCGCCGACGCGCTCCAGCAGCTCCATCTCGTCCGCATCGATCAGCCGACCCTGCTTCTGCGTGTCCGGCAGCGCGAACACGCCACCCATCGCGGTGCTGACGCCGCCGAGCGCCGGTCCCGTCCAGGCGGTGATCGCGACGAGCACGGTGACCAGCGCGGTCCCGAGGGCGACCGTGCGGAGGCGGGGATCGTTCCGCCGCGCCTGCCGTCCGCGCAGCGTGCTGGTCAGCTCCGCGGCGCCCGCGGCGATGGTCCAGGCCGCGAGCGGCACCCCGATCGTGGGCAGGATCGCGACGATCCGGAACTTGTCCTTGTCCCAGAGGCCGGTCGCGATCTTCGCCAGGTCGCTGTCGCTGCCCGCGGCGAAGCCGTACAGCAGCACGAGCCCCAGGTAGGTGACGACCACCCAGCGCAGGCCGGGGCGCAGCAGCGCGGCGATCAGCCCGACGAACGCGACGACCGCCAGCAGGACGGACGGAGGGAGGGCCGTCTGCGACGGCGCCACGAGCGAGGTCGCGAGCAGGCCCTGCAGGAGCGCCTGCGGGAAGGTCTCCCTGGCGAGCGCCGGCCCGCCGTTCAGGTGATCGGCGATCGGCCGCGTCCCGACGTCGTAGTAGTGCAGCACGAACACCACCGCCAGCGCCACGAGGACCACGACCGACCCGATCGCGACCAGCCAGGTGATGCGGGCCCTCCGGCGTCCGCGCACGCCGGTGGCGGCGAGGGCGACCATCCGCGACGCGAACCACGCGACGACCAGCGGCGCTGCGAGTACGAGCAGCGCGACCGCCGACCGCGGGTGCGAGAACGCGGCCGCCGAGGCCCAGCCGAGCAGCAGCAGCGCCGTGCGCCAGCGGACCGGCGCCGCCTCCGGCCGCCACACGGCCGTTCCGGGGAAGGGCAGCACCGCGGCGACGAGCGCGAGGCCCGCCGGGAGGATCGTGTAGGCGAGCCCGTTCGGGTACAGCGTGCCGAAGTCGAGCAGCAGGTACGGGAACGCGACGAACGTCGACGCCAGCACCGCCGCGACGGTCGCCACGATCGTGCGCTGGGCGCCGGACGCATCATCGCGCCGGAAGCCGGCCCTGCCGAACAGCACCGCGGCGGCGAACGCGCTGCCGAGCGAGAACACCGGGCCGGCCGTGCCGATCCAGGTGGCGTTCGCGGCGACGGCGATGTCCACCCCGGTCGTCTCCGCGCTGAGCGCGGTCAGGCTGTGCCAGACCGCCGGGTAGAAGGCGAGCTGCGCACCGGGGTGCGTCAGCCGGTAGAGGTGGAGGCTCGACGCGTCACCCGTGTCGATGATCGACGCGGCCGCGTTCAGGTGGAAGACGGTGTCGTACGTCTGCGTGACGCGGTCCGGGCTCGCCACATGCGCGAACGCGACGACCGTGATCGCCGCCGTCGCGATCACCGCGCCGGCGAGCACCGGCAGCCAGCCGATCGGCCGCCACGAGTCCCAGGCGGCGGGCGCGGCGCCGGCGGCACGCAGCGCCGCGCGGGCGGCGACCGCCAAGACGACGAGCACGGCGGTGACGACGAGCAGGGCCGGCCAGCCGAAGGGTGCACCGACCGCGGCGGCGGCCACGCCGGTGATCCCCACGATCGCGTAGCCGAGGGGCCCCGCGAGGCCGAGCGCGGCGATCCCGCGGAGGCGCGCGGCGGCGGCCAGTGCGAGGCCGGGCAGCAGCACGGCTGCCAGGACCACGGCGACGGGCGGGATGACCGCGCTCCAGCTCGTCGACATGGTGCCCGAACGCTACGCGAGCGGGCCCCCGAACACGGCGCACACCGCCGGGCGCCCCCTCCGTTTTGTAGGAATGACCTTCCTACAAAACGGAATTCGGTCGGCGCCGCGAGTGAGCCGCACCCTCCGTTTTGTAGGCAGACCCTGCCTACAAAACGGAGAGTGCGGCGGCCGGCGGTGCGGGGGCCACCAGGACTGGGGCCCGGGACACGCCGCGGCCGGCCGCGGCATCGGCCCGAGCGGTCCGTACCGTCGTGGTGTGGGGGAACACAAGTCAGTCCGAATCCTGCGTGCGCTCGGCGTCGCAGCGCTCATCGCGGCGTCCGCGACCGTGTTGTCGTCGTGCTCGCAGCCCGGCGCGACGCCGGCAGCGCCGACATCGAGCCGGTCGGGGGACGTCGTCGACCCCTCCATCCCGAGCGCGACGCCGACCGAGAACGTCGCCTCCGACACCCCGGCCCCGATCGCGACTGCGGTCGCGACGAGCGCGCCCACCGCCTCCTCCGACGCCCGTGCCGCCGTCGTGCCGTTCATCACCACGGCCGACTGGGACGCGACGGCGAAGGTGCTCGACGTCTCGGCGATCGTCCCCGGTTCGCCCGAGAGCGGCGGAACCTGCACGGTCTCCCTCACCTCCGGTTCCGCCACGCAGACCGCGAGCACGACCGGCGTCGCCGCCTCCAGCTACACCGGCTGCCCCGCCGTCGAGCTGAAGGACCTCGCCGCCGGCTCGTACCAGGTCCGCGTCCGCTACTCCTCCCCGACGTCGGTCGGTTCGTCGGCGGCCCGGACGGTGCAGGTCGGATGAGGGCCGGAGGGAGGGTCGCGCGCGCCAGGATCCGCCGCATCATCGCCATCGCGGGCGGTATCGGGCTCGTCGTCGCCGGCGTGGGACTGACGGCGCTGGACGAGCAGTCCGCGAAGGCGGCGCAGGCCGCGTCGGTGCTGCAGGACTTCAATCCGGCGAACATCATCGACGACGCCGTGATGTTCAACGGCACGACGATGACCGCGGCCGAGATCCAGACGTTCCTGAACAGCAAGCAGCCGTCGTGCGCCGCGGGCGCCACCTGCTTGAAAGCCACCTCCGCGAACATGCCGAGCCTGGCGGCGAACCCGATGTGCAGGGCGGTGGCCGGGAAGGCGAAGGCGACGGCGGCCCAGATCATCGCCGCCGTCGGCAAGGCCTGCAACGTGAGCCCCCAGGTCATCCTGGTGATGCTGCAGAAGGAGCAGACCCTCGTCACCGGGCGCACGCCCTACTCCGGCGAGTCCGTCGACCTGATCTACCGCAAGGCGACCGGGCTCGGCTGCCCGGACACCGCGGCGTGCGATCCCGCCAAGTACGGGCTGTTCAACCAGCTCTACGGCGTCGCCTACTGGCTCGTCCGCTACACCACGCCCCTGGGCACCACCGGCTCGGGCTGGACGAACTACAACTGGTTCCCCGTCGGCAGGGCCAACGGGGTGCTCTACAACCCGAACGCCGCCTGCGGTGCGAAGACGATCACCATCGAGAACGAGGCCACGGCGGCGCTGTACTACTACACGCCCTATCAGCCGAACGCCGCGGCGCTCGCGGCGGGCTGGGGTCTCGGCGACGGGTGCTCCGCGTACGGCAACCGCAACTTCTACCTGTACTTCACGACCTGGTTCGGCTCGACGCACACCGTCGTGACCGGCGCCATCAGGACGTTCTGGGCCGCGCACAAGGCCACCTACGGCAACCCCGTCGCCAACGCGGTGACGGTGAGCGCGAACGGTGGAGGCACGTACCAGCGGTTCCAGAAGGGGACGATCTACACGTCCCCCGCCGGCTCGTTCGGCGCTGCGGGCTCGGTGCTGACGAAGTTCACGGCCCTGGGCGGGCCCGCCGGCGCGCTCGGCTGGCCGAAGCAGGCGGTGGCCACGGTGAAGGGCACGAACGGCGGCAGCACGCAGCTGTTCCAGAACGGCACGGTCTTCGTCTCCACCGCCGGCACGGCAGCGGTGCTCGCCCCGATCGAGGCGGCGTACGCCGCGAAGGGCGGCCGGCCCGGCAGCCTCGGCTGGCCGACGGCGGACGCGAAGGTCAGCACGGCGGCAGGAGGCGGGACCTCGCAGGCGTTCCAGGGCGGCCGCGTCGTCGTGGCCGGTGGCAAGAGCAGCGTCGTGGTCGGCTCGTTCCTCACCATCTGGGTGCAGCGGCTCGCAGAGCTCGGGTCGATGGGCTGGCCGACCGCCGACAAGGCGAACCTCACCGCGCACGGCAAGAAGGGCGTCATCCAGACGTTCCAGACCGGTGTCGCGACCAGCCAGGGCGGGACCACCAGGACCGTCACCGGTGCCATCGGTGCGAACTACATCTCCCACGGCGGCCCCACCGGCTACCTCGGCTGGCCGACGGCGGGGGCCGCGCAGTCCACCGCGAACGGCGGCGGCTGGTCGCAGCGCTTCGCCGGGGGAGCGATCTTCTGGAGCGCGGCCACCAAGGCCCATGCGCTCAGCACCGGGAAGATGCTCGCGCTCTACGACTCGCGGGGCGGGGTGTCGGGCTCGCTCGGCTGGCTGCAGTCGAGCGGCGCCGACAAGACCGGCATCGGCGGGTCGACGGCGGTGTTCACGAGCGGCCGGATCTACTCCTCCAAGGTCGGCACCGTCGCGGTGCGCGGCGACATCCTCGCCCGCTACCTCGCCAAGGGCGGCACGAAGAGCGTGCTCGGCTGGCCGACCTCGAACGCGAAGTCCGGCGGCGCCGGGAAGACCGTGCAGACCTTCCAGCACGGGAAGATCACCTACACCGCGGCCGGCGGAGCTGTCGCAAGCCGAGCGGCGAGCAGATCGTGACGATCGAGGCCGCGCCCGAGGAGACGACCCGCCCGGTGGGCCTCCGCCCAGGAGACCAAGGGCATGGATACAATCGGCCCGCCGTCCCCCACGGCGACGCAGACCCCGGATGCGAGGGCCAGGTGACCCCCAGCGAGCGCGACGACCCCCAGGCGGCCGTCGTCCCCTCCGTTGTCGCGGTCGTCGTCGCCTACAACCGCCGGGAGCTGCTGCTGGAGGCGCTCGGTGCGCTCCGGGCGCAGTCCGCGCCGCTGACGGCCGTCGTCGTCGTCGACAACCACTCCGACGACGACTCGGCCGAGGTCGCCAGCGAGTTCTGGCCCGAGGTCGAGCTGGTCCGCCTCACCCGCAACACCGGAGGAGCGGGCGGATTCGCCACCGGCATCGCCGTCGCGATCGCCCGGCACGAGCCGGACTGGATCTGGGTCATGGACGACGACACGATCCCGACCGAGACGGCGCTCGAAGAGCTGCTCGACGCCGCCGACCAGCCCGATGTCGTGCTCGCG
Source organism: uncultured Amnibacterium sp. (assembly GCF_964244015.1). Lineage (NCBI taxonomy): Bacteria > Bacillati > Actinomycetota > Actinomycetes > Micrococcales > Microbacteriaceae > Amnibacterium > uncultured Amnibacterium sp. Next base: position 11,633 of record NZ_CAXTHO010000049.1, read on the forward strand.
GGCAGCCGCGTGGTCTGGACCGACGGCTCCGACCACCCCATGAACACCCCGCGGCAGAACCCCTTCGCCCGCAAGGACGAGCTGCGCGCCGCCGCCGAGCGCGGCGCGACCCCGGTGCGATCCCTCTCCTTCGTCTCGATGCTGGTGTCCGCCGCGCGCGTGAAGGCCGCGGGCCTGCCGATCGCCGACTACTTCATCTGGAACGACGACTTCGAGTTCTCCACCCGGATGCTGCGCGGCGGTCGCGGGCTGTACGTGCCCGGCAGCGTCGTGGTGCACAAGACGAAGGCGCTCGCGAACACCGACGCCGATCCCGGTTCGCGCTTCTTCTTCGAGGTGCGCAACAAGATCTGGCTGATGGTCTTCAGCCGCGGGCTGAACCCGTTCGAGAAGGCCGTGTACATCGGCTCGACGCTGCTGCGGTGGCTGCGCACCTTCCGCGCGTCCCGCCAGCGGCGTTTCCTGCTCACCCAGCTGCGGCGCGGCGTCGTCGCCGGGTTCGGCAGCCGCCCGCGGCTGAACGCGGATGTCCTCTGCGATCTCGGCCCCGTCACCGAGGCGGTCGTGAAGGTGGAGGCCCCCGCCCGGCGGGCGGCGTGACCTCGCCCTTCACGCTCCTCCTGCCCGTGTACGCGCGGGACGATCCGGCGCAGCTCGTGCGCGCGTTCCGCTCGGCGGTGGACGAGCAGACGCTCCGGCCGACCGAGGCGCTGATCGTCCGTGACGGGCCGGTCCCGGAGGCGCTCGCCGACGTCGTCGACGAGCTGATCGCGACGTCCCCGGTGCCCACCCGCCTCCTGCCGCTGCCCGAGAACGTCGGGCTCGCCGATGCGCTCACCGCCGGACTCGCCGCGTGCACGCACGACGTCGTCGCCCGGATGGACGCCGACGACGTGGCGCTGCCCGAGCGCTTCGCCAAGCAGCTCGCGCTGCTCGACACCGGCTTCGATCTGGTCGGCTCGGGGCTGTACGAGTTCGAAGACGACGAGGCCGTCACGATCGGCGTGCGCACGCCGCCGACCGGCGAGGCGCACATCAAGCGGTACGCGCGGTTCCACGACCCGTTCAACCACCCGACCGTCGTCTATCGCCGCGCGGCGGTGCAGGCGGCGGGCGGCTACGTCCCCGTCGGGCTGATGGAGGACTACTGGCTGTTCGCCCGCATGCTGGCCTCCGGCGCGCGCGCGGAGAACATCCCCGAGCCCCTCGTGAAGTACCGCGTCGGCGCGGGTGCGTACGCCCGCCGGGGCGGGCTGAAGCAGCTGCAGGCGGAGCTGCGGCTGCAGCGCCTCATGCGGAGGGCCGGCTTCATCACGCCTGCGGAGATGATCCGCAACGTCGTCGTGCGCGGCGGCTACCGCCTCGTCCCGGAGGGCCTCCGCAAGGTCGCGTACCGGGCCCTCCTCCAGAAGGGCTTCAAGCGCGGCGCCTCCTCCTGACCGCGCTCCGACCGCGCTGCGTCGCGCGGTACGTCCACCACCGCGCGCGGTACCCGCACCCTCACGCGGTGGGTAGACCTACCGCGCGAGGGTGACGAGTACCGCGCGACGCCGCGGGCGGACACGCTTCAGACATCGAGCGCGGCCGATCCCGATAATGTCTACTTCCGGTACCCTTGGGCTCATGCAGCAACTCACCTTGGCGCAGCTCCGCCAGAACCCCTCGGCCGCGCTGCGAGCGGTGGAGATGGAGGGGGCCGAGTTCCAGATCACCAACCACGGCCGCCCCGTGGCGCGTCTGGTTCCGATCGCCCCCACGGGTATCGCCTCCGCTGCGGCGACGGCAGCACTCATGGCCTCGCTGCACCCGAATCCCGAATGGGCTGCGGAACTCGAGGCTGAGCGTGCACTCGACTCGTCCAAGGACCCGTGGGAAGGCCTGTGACCGCTCCTGTCCGGCTCCTGCTGGACACCAATATCGTCATCCACCGGCTCGCTCCCGCCGAGAGTCCCACTGCGCTCTCCGCGCTGTCGATTGCGGAATTGGCACATGGCGTGACCGCGGCCGTGCGAGCGGGAAACGCGGCGGAGGTCATGACTCGTGGGGAGGATCTCGCGCGAGTCCGCGCCGTCTACGGTGATGGGATCCCGTTCACGGGCGCGATGGCGGAGGCGTACGGCCAAGTGATCGAGGTGGCCCGCGCCACGCCGGGGCTCGGCCCGCGACGGCTCGACTACCTCATCGTCGCGACGGCCGTGCATCACGGCATGGCCTTCATGACCACAGACCGCGGCCTCGCCGCCTTCGAAGCGCTCACCGAGGTGGTCGTCGTCGAACCGCGGCGCTGATGCACGCGACACTGACGATCGCTGTGTCGGGTCTGCGAGCACGATTCCCTGGAACGGCGGAGAGCCGCCGCAAGCGATAGTGGTCAGACGGTTGCAGTGGTGCTGGCGAATTCGAACGCTGGCCGCTGTCCTTCGAACGCCTCCCGCATGCCAGCTATCGCTCCATCGCTGATCCCATTGCTGCGCGCGATGTGCTGCCACTCCGACGATGCCTGCAACAGCTCGTCCAGGAGGTTCCGCACGTCTCGCTGCTCGAGCCGGCAGTCGGTCGCGAAGGCGAGCAGTCCGGCGACTGCGTCGTCGACGTCGATGGCCCCTGCGATCGAGGTCTGACGCGCCGCACCCACCTCCGGATTCGGATTGAGGTCGAATGCCGGGGAGAGCGTCCATCCGCCTGGGCGATGGAGCAGCCCGAGGTTGCGCAGGTGGTCATCGGTGTTGTCGATCAGCACCGAGAACGCGACGCGGCGCCACAATTCGCGCAGATCCCTGCTGACGTCTGCACCGTGGTCCGACAGTCCCGCGGCGACGTCGGCATAGTCGTACGCACCTCCGTCGTGGCCGCCGACGAGCGTCAGACCGCTGATGTACCCGATGCGGGCGCTTCCAGTTCCTCTGTCAAACCTGTTGAGCAGGAGCGCGTGAGTGCCGCCGACGGAGACGAGACGGGCGCTAGGCGTCGGGATTCCGCATCGGGCGGCGAGGTCGAGCGCGGTCTTCTCCCACGCCATCACGTCCCACTTGTCCGAGGTGTGTGGGAATTTTGCGAGTATCAGCTGCTCGCCGTCACGCACGGCCGCTTTGGGTCTGGCGCCGCCGAGAGAGCCGGTGCCGGCATCGAGCAACGCTGTCACGGCGGTGAGATCGTCGTCATCGTCGCGGTCGACGGTGCGTGCATATGCCAGGAGCCGAGGGAGTTCGATCAGCGTGGGCACGCTGGTGTCGGGCGCCACGTGGGGGCCGTCGGCGCTGGTGCGGAAGCGGAGCGCGCCTTGTCTCGTGATATCGCTGACTTCCGTCAAGAAGTCGATACCCGTGATGGACCGGTGAGGGCCGGCGGTCTGACGGGACTGTGCGCGGATGCGTTTGGTCACGAGGTTGCGGCCCCACCGGTCCGGCGCGCAGTCCTGGAAGCTTCCCGGCAGCCCCTCGACGGAAGCGCCGCCTCGGAGGGGCAGAGCTGGGTCTATCTCGTAGGAGCCCGGGTGCCGCAGGTACTCGTCGCTGTAGCGGAACGAGGTGGTGATCGTGCTACCGCGTCGGCTGAAGTGGGCGAGACCCGCGTGGACCGGCCCCTGAGCGAGTTCGACGTCGATCCAGACCCGGTCGATCATGCGCGGACGCGCTCAGGCAGCCGGTCCGCCGAGCGCGCACGGCCGAGGTCCGTGGAGAACGGATCCGTGCTTTCGACGACGGAATCGAGCATGCCGAGCGCTCGAGCGACATTGAGGAAGACTGCCAGGCCGACGGTCGTCTCGCCGGACTCGAGTCGATGCAGGGTGCCACGGGTGATGCCGGCGCGATCGGCGACCTGCGCTGCTGTCAGCCCTTGCAGTTTCCGCCAGGCGGCGAGCTGCGTTCCGATCTGCGCTGCAGCACGCTCAGCGCGTGCGCTACTCCGGATGGCGGCCATCAGATCTCCTCGGTTCAAGTCGGTCAGCGTAGTACGTAATGCTCGTTACAGCGCGCATTAACCGAGTTACTGCTCGCTGAAGCGATCACAAACAAGTATCTCGCCGAGTAGGGGTGCGCTCTCGGAGGACCAACCCGCGGGCCGACCCGGCGGGGAACGCATCGCGCTGAGATGGAGCGACCGGGTCGACCTGATCCGCGTCCGCAGCTCTCATCGCGGACCCGCATTTCTCGGCCGATACGGCGCGGCGGAGACGCAGGAAGCGATGTGCCGCGCGAAGTCCGCGGATCCGCGAATCCCTCCGACACCCCCGTTCGGGGGCCCGGCAGCGGTCCCGCTGACTACCATGACCGCGGCAGGAGAGGCGGGTGGTGGGCGTGACGGATCTGTTGGTGGTCGGGTCGGGGTTCTTCGGGTTGACGGTCGCGGAGCGGATGGCCGAGACCTACGGCCTCGACGTGACAGTGATCGACCGGCGCGAGCACATCGGCGGCAACGCCTACAGCGAGCGCGACCCGGAGACCGGGATCGAGGTCCACCGGTACGGCGCGCACCTGTTCCACACCTCGAACGAGCGGGTGTGGGCGTACGTGAACCGATTCACCGCGTTCACCTCCTACGTCCACCGGGTCTACGCGAAGCACCGCGGCGAGGTGTTCCCGCTGCCGATCAACCTCGGCACCATCAACCAGTTCTTCCGGTCGGGCCGCGGGCCCCAGGAGGCGAAGGCGCTCGTCCAGGAGCAGGCGGCGGAGCTCGGGAACGCGATCCCGGAGAACCTCGAGGAGAAGGCGATCAGCCTGATCGGCCGGCCGCTGTACGAGGCGTTCATCCGCGACTACACCGCGAAGCAGTGGCAGACCGACCCGAAGGAACTGCCGGCGGACGTGATCAGCCGCCTCCCCGTCCGCTACAACTACGACAACCGGTACTTCAACGACACCCACGAGGGCCTCCCGGTCGACGGGTACACCGCGCTGCTGGAGCGGATCGCCGACCACCCGCGGATCACCGTGCATCTCGACACGGACTTCTTCACCTCCGACGCCTACGGCAAGAGCACGACCGTGGGGTCCGTGCCGATCGTCTACACCGGCCCGGTCGACCGCTACTTCGACTCGAGGCTCGGCGACCTGTCGTGGCGCACGCTCGACTTCGAGCGGGAGGTGCTGCCGGTCGGCGACTTCCAGGGCACCCCGGTCATGAACTACTCCGACCTCGACGTGCCGTACACGCGCATCCACGAGTTCAAGCACTTCCACCCCGAGCGGAGGAGTCCGGCCGACGCGACCGTGATCATGCGCGAGTTCTCCCGGTTCGCCGAGCCCGGCGACGAGCCCTACTACCCCGTGAACCGGCCGGCGGACCGCGACCGGCTCCTGCGCTACCGCGAGTTCATGCAGGACGAGCCCGACGTCTACTTCGGCGGCCGCCTCGGCACCTACCAGTACCTCGACATGCACATGGCGATCGGGTCCGCGCTCTCGATGGTGGAGAACCGGCTCGCCCCCCGGTTCGAGACCGCCACCGCGTGAGGAGCACCCGACCGGCGATCGTCGCCGTCCGGTTCGGTCAGGACTCGAGCGACGTCATCGACCTCGCCCTGGTCGGCGTGGCCGTGGTCTCCGCGGTCGTCGCGCTGCTCGCGGGCGTCTGGGGGATCGCCGTGCTCGGCGCCGTGCCGAGCCTCGCCGCCGACGTGCTCCGGAACGAGCGGCCCGCCCGCTTCCGCCGGCTGCGCCGCGTGCTGCTCGACCGGCCAGAGCGCTCGCTGATCCGGAACGGATCCGTCGCCGCAGCGGTCGCGGCCACACCGCCGCTCACCCGGTTCGAGAACCTCGCGTTCCTGCTCGTGACCGTCATGGTGGTGCACGTCGCGCTGACCGCGTACACCGCGCTCGGCGTGCGCCGCGGGCAGCGCGAGCGCGCCACCGTGACCTGGCGCCACCTCGAGGTCCCGTCGACCCGTCGGCAGGCTCAGGACGGCGCGGGCTCGGGACGGGGCGGCGGGGAGACGGAGGGGCCCGGCCCGCTGCCCGACCCGGTGCAGGACAGGCTGCCGGTCGACGGCCTGCGGCTGCTCTCCGCGTCGGAGGTGCTGGTGCTCGGCGGTTTCGCGCTCGCCTCGGCCGGCGCATCGGTCGTCCCATGGCTGCTGGCGCTCGTCGTGCTCGCGATCACCGTGTGGACGCTCTGGACCGCGTGGCGCGCGTGGGGTCCGCACACCGGCCACCGGGTGCGGGACACGGACGTGGCGGTGCAGGAGGCGGTGGAGGCGCTCGCGCCCGAGGTCGTCTTCTACTTCTCCTCGCCCGCCGACGGCACCTACGCGCTGGGCGTCTGGGCGACGGTGATCAATGCGCTCGAGCGGCCGGTGCTCGTCGTGCTGCGCGAGGCCTCGCACCTGGCCGGTGTCGAGGCGATCCGCAAGCCGACGGTCGTCGCGCCGTCGGTCGCCGACCTGCTCGCGGTGACCCCCTCCAGCGTCCGCGTCGTGCTCTACCCGACGAACGTCGTCCGCAACGACGAGATGATCCGCATCCCGGGGCCGATGCACTGCTTCATCGGGCACGGCGACAGCGACAAGGTCGGCAGCTTCAGCCCCCTGAACCGGATGTACGACGAGATCTGGGTCGCGGGGCGCGCGGCGATCGACCGCTATGCGGCGGTCGACGAGGGCATCGACCTGGGCGTGCTGCGCGCGGTCGGTCGGCCGCAGCTCGCCGACATCCGCCGAGCGGCGCCGCGCGGCGCCGAGCCGGGCAAGCGGCTCACCGTGCTCTACGCGCCGACGTGGGAGGGCTTCTTCGACGAGGCGGACTACTCCTCCGTCGCGAGCATCG
>NZ_CAXTHO010000050.1:0-18160 GCF_964244015.1 uncultured Amnibacterium sp.
GTGTAGCCCCCCTCCACTCCGTCCACGAGCCGGTTCCGCAGCCGGATGTTGGCGAACGTGCCTCGGATCATCACCTCGTGGTTGCCGCGACGGGAGCCGTAGGAGTTGAAGTCCAGGCGGTCGACGCCGTGCTCGATCAGGTAGCGGCCGGCAGGGCTGTCGCCCTTGATCGATCCGGCCGGGCTGATGTGGTCCGTCGTCACGGAGTCGCCCAGCGTGGCGAGGACCCGCGCTCCGGACACGTCGACGACCGGGCTGGTCTCGAGCGTCATGCCGTCGAAGTACGGGGGCTTCCGCACGTAGGTGGACGTGTCGCTCCACTCGAAGGTCGCGCCGGTCGGCGTGGGCAGGTTCTGCCAGCGCTCGTCGCCGTCGAAGACGCCCGCGTACTCGTGGTCGAACATGTCCGTCGAGATCGAGGAGTCGATCGTGGCCTGCACCTCGTCGGCGTCGGGCCAGATGTCCTTGAGGAAGACGTCGTTGCCCTCCAGGTCGAGGCCGAGGGGGTCGGTCTCGAAGTCGAAGTTCATCGTGCCGGCGAGTGCGTAGGCGATGACGAGCGGCGGCGACGCGAGGTAGTTCATCTTCACGTCGGGGTTGATCCGGCCCTCGAAGTTGCGGTTGCCGGACAGCACCGCGGTCACCGCGAGGTCGCTGCTCTGCACCGCTTCGGAGATCTTCTCGTCGAGCGGGCCGCTGTTGCCGATGCAGGTCGTGCAGCCGTAGCCGACCAGGTAGAACCCGAGATCCTCCAGCGAGCCCATCAGGCCCGCCTTCTCGTAGTAGTCCGTGACGACCTTCGAGCCCGGTGCGAGCGTGGTCTTCACCCACGGCTTGGCCTTCAGGCCCTTCTCGCTCGCCTTCTTGGCGAGCAGGCCGGCCGCCAGCATCACGGACGGGTTGGAGGTGTTGGTGCAGGACGTGATCGCCGCGATCGCGACGGCGCCGTGGTCGATCGTGAAGTCGCCGGCGACCGTGCGCACCGGGGTCGGCTTCGAGACCGAGGGCGCATGCGCGACGTGCGTGGCGACGTGACGGTGCTCGTGCGCCGTGTCCTCGTCCTGCGCCGTCAGCCCGATCGGGTCGGAGGCGGGGAACGTGCCCTCCACGGCCACGTCGACGAGCGATCGGTCCTCGCCCTGGGCGTAGTCGTCGAGGTCCGTCGCGAACTGCGCCTTCGCGAGGGAGAGCTCGATGCGGTCCTGCGGGCGGCGCGGACCGGCGATCGACGGGACGACGGTCGACAGGTCGAGCTCGAGGTACTCGGAGTACGCCGGCTCCTTCGACGCGTCGTGCCAGAGCGACTGGCGCTTCGCGTACGCCTCCACGAGCGCGACCTGCTCGGCGGAGCGGCCGGTGAGGCGGAGGTAGTCCAGCGTCACGTCGTCGATGGGGAACATCGCCGCAGTCGAGCCGAACTCGGGGCTCATGTTGCCGATGGTCGCCCGGTTCGCGAGCGGCACGGCGCCGACGCCCTCGCCGTAGAACTCGACGAACTTGCCGACGACACCGTGCTTCCGCAGCTGCTGGGTGATGGTCAGCACGACGTCGGTCGCGGTGACCCCGGTCGGGATCGCGCCGGAGAGCTTGAACCCGACGACCTTGGGGATCAGCATCGACACGGGCTGGCCGAGCATCGCGGCCTCCGCCTCGATGCCGCCGACGCCCCAGCCCAGCACGCCGAGCCCGTTCACCATCGTGGTGTGGGAGTCGGTGCCCACGAGCGTGTCGGGGTACGCCTGCTCGACGCCACCCAGCACACGGGTGTAGGTGACCCGGGCGAGGTGCTCGATGTTGACCTGGTGCACGATGCCGGTGCCGGGCGGGACGACCTTGAAGTCGTCGAACGCCGTCTGGCCCCAGCGGAGGAACTGGTAGCGCTCGCCGTTGCGCTCGTACTCGATCTCGACGTTGCGCTCGAACGCGTTCTCGGTGCCGAACAGGTCCGCGATCACCGAGTGGTCGATGACGAGCTCCGCGGGTGCGAGCGGGTTGACCTTCTTCGGGTCGCCACCGAGATCGGCGACCGCCTCCCGCATCGTGGCGAGGTCGACGATGCAGGGCACCCCGGTGAAGTCCTGCATCACGACCCGGGCCGGCGTGAACTGGATCTCCGTGTCGGGCTCCGCCTGCGGCTGCCACGAGCCGAGCGCGCGGATCTGGTCGGCGGTGACGTTCGCGCCGTCCTCGGTGCGGAGCAGGTTCTCGAGCAGCACCTTCAGGCTGAAGGGCAGCCTGTCGTACCCCTCCACGGCGTCGACGGCGAAGATCTCGTAGGTCTTCCCGCCCACGGTCAGGTCGGTCCTGGCACCGAAACTGTCCACTGCGGCCATGTCGCTCCTCACACCCGTCGGGTCGCGACAAGCAGCCGCGACGCCTCCTGCACGATACCCGGCCGGGGCTCCGTCTCAGGCGGCCTGACGGCGTCGCAGCGCCTGCACGACGAGCACCGTCACGACGAGCACGATCGAGTAGAGCGGCAGGCCGAGCACGATCCGGGCGATGCCGAGCTCGACGACCTTGTCGCCGGCGAGGTACAGCGGCACCTCGACCGCGAGCCGGACCGTGAACAGCAGCACCCACAGCAGGCTCAGCCAGGTCGCTGCGCGGCGCAGGGCCGCGCTGCTGCCCCAGCCGGCGTCGGACAGGAGCAGACCGGTGACGACGCCGACGAGCGGCCGCCGGACGAGCACGGACACCAGGAAGGCGAGGCCGTACCCGGCGTTGATGAAGAAGCCGGGCAGGTAGTTCGCGTTCGCATCGCCGGTGACCAGCACCAGGACCGCGGACACCGCGACCAGGGCGGCGCCGCTGATCGCCCCGCCGGGCTTCTGGCGGCGCACGAGCCGCAGGAGCACGAACAGCGCCGCGAGCACGAGCGGCACGACCGCGATCGGGATCAGCGCCGGCCGGTCGACGGGGACGGGCGCCTGCCGGATCGCGACGACCTGGTAGTAGACGACGAAGACGAGCGGCGGCAGGACGCTCTCGACGATGCCGAGCGGACCCCCGATCGCGTCGACGATCCCGCGCCCGGTCAGCGGGCTGTCATCGGCCGCGCGGGCGAGGCCCGACCGCTGCTCCTCGGGATCCTGCCGGTCGCCCGTCACGCGCCGAGCCGCGGACGCGGGGCAGGACCCGGGTCGCCCTCAGCACCGTCCGGCATGTGGAGGGGGATCAGGTCGCGGGGCGGCATCGGCGCCGAGCCGCGCACGACGACGACGCTGCGGAAGAGCTCCTCCATCGCCGCGCCGACCTGCGGATCGAGGGCGCCGTCGCCGGAGATCACCCCGCGGAGGAACCAGCGCGGACCGTCGACACCGATGAATCGCGCGATGCGCGTCTCGGGCGCCTGGCCGGGCGCCGACTGAGCGGGGATCTGCGCGAGCAGCTCGGGCCCGAGCCCACCGTCGACCACACGGGTCGTGCCACCCTGCGACTGGATCTGCTGCTCGATCTGCTCCCGGATCTCATGCCACAGCCCGCTGGACCGCGGCGCGGCGAACGGCTGCACCTGCAGGCTCGAGTTCGCGAAGTCGAGCCCGACCGCGACCACGCGGCCCGTGCCCTCCTCGACCTCGAGCCGGAGGCCGAGGCCCTCCCGCGGCGGGATCTTCACCCCGCCCAGGTCGACGTAGGGCCTGACGGCGTTCGCCTCCTGAACGTCGAGCGGCCCGTTGTACTCCCGATCGACCGGGGCCGACTTGGGCCTCGGTTCGGGCGCGTCCACCTCGTCGGTCATTGCGCCTCCATTCCTGCGGTCGGCTGCTCGCCACCCGGCTGTCTCATCGGCTCGTCGCCGCTCGGCCGTCCTGCCGGGTGCTCGCCGCGCCCGGTCGATCCGAACCCCCGCTCCGCACGCTGGCTTCCCGGCAGACGGACGACGGGGACGAACCGCACCTCGGGCAGCGGCAGCACGAGCAGCTGCGCGATCCGGTCGCCGACCGCGACATCGTACGAGGTGACGGCGTCGGTGTTCAGGAGGGTGACCCGGATCTCGCCGCGATAGCCGGCATCGATCAGGCCCGGTGCGTTGACGATCGTGATGCCGTGCTTCGCGGCCAGGCCGCTCCGCGGCAGCACCAGCGCCGCAGTGCCTGCCGGGAGCGCGATGCGCAGCCCCGTCCCGACGGTCGCGCGCGCCTGCGGCAGGAGGGTCACGGCCTCGGCCGCTCGCAGGTCCGCTGCGGCGTCGCCGGGGATCGCCCGCTCCGGTTCCGGACCATCGACGAGCACCTCGATCACGGGGGCCGAGGCTAACGGAGCAGGACCCGGGTACGTCTGGTGTGGAATGGGCGGGTGCAGCGCTTCCGCGAACGCCTCGTCCCCGGCGTGGGCACCCTGGTCGCGGTGCTCCTCCTACTGCCGGCGATCTTCGTCGTCCTGCTGCCGCTGTCACCGACGGCAGCGGTGTTCGCGTCCATCGGCGCCACGATCGCGGTCGAGCTGCTGCTGTTCGCGCTGGCACCGGTCGTCGCCGTCGTCGACGGCGTGCTGGTCGCCGGATCGGCCAGGATCCCCGTCTCCCTCACCGGCGACACCGCGGCGTACCGCTCGACGGACGCGGTCCATGCCCGCGGGCCGGGCCTCGACGCCCGCGCGTTCACGCTCTTCCGCGGGTGGGTCGACCCGGTCGTGCGCATCGACCTGACGGACCCGGACGACCCTGCGCCGTACTGGCTCGTCTCCACCCGCCGGCCGGAGGAGCTGCGCGTGGCCCTGGCTGCTGAACGCAGCGCGACCACCGCCTGACCCGCTCGCGAAGCGGCCGCTACCGGCGCGGCGACGGGCTCACGCCTCGCACTCGCGGCAGATGGGTCCGAGCTTCGTGTCGTGGTCGAGCTGCGAGCGGTGCTTCACCAGGAAGCAGTTCACGCAGGTGAACTCGTCCGCCTGGGGCGGGAGCACCACGACGTCGAGGTCGAGGTCCGAGAGGTCCGCGCCGGGCAGCTCGAATCCACCCGGGTTGTCCGCGTCGTCCACGTCCACGACGCCCGACATCTTGTCCGGCACGCGCTCCTTCAGCGCCTCGATCGAGTCGGAGTCGTCATCCGTCTTACGGGGTGCGTCGTAGTCGGTGGCCATTGAAGATCCGTGCCTCTCTGAAGCGTCGCGCTCGCTGTTCACCCGGGGGTCTCGGGCGGAAAGCGGCGACAGTATGCACGAGGCGGCATGCGGATGCAAACGCCTCGCCGTGGCCGCTGATCGGTGGCCGCAGGCCGCTCAACATCCGGGACGCGCCCGCTATTTCCGGGGCGGTGGCCGGATCGCATGTCATCCTCATCGGCACCGGGTGGATCCACCATCGCCGGGCACCGCAGAACCAGGAGCCGCATGCAGACGCTGAGCGTGCTGGCGGTCGAGGACGGCGTGATCATCGTCGCCTCCGCGGCCGGTGAGCGCTTCCGGCTGCCGCTCGACGCGGCTCTCCGAGCACGCATCGCGAGCCCCTCCGCCGCCTCCGCGTCGGAGAAGCGGCTGTCCCCTCGCGAGATCCAGGCGCACGTCCGATCAGGGCTGACCGCCGACCAGGTCGCGGCGATGACCGGCGTGCCGGTCGCCTTCATCGAGCGGTTCGTCGGCCCCGTCCTCGCCGAGCGCGCCTACATCGTCGAATCCGCGCTCGCGGTCCGTCTCCCTCCCGAGACGGAGGGGGCCCGGTCCCGGACCTTCGGCGCCGTCATGGGCGAGCGGCTCGATGCGCTCGCCGCGAAGGACGTGCGCTGGACGAGCGCGAAGGAGCCGTCGGGCTGGGTCCTGGCCGTCGCCTTCACCGCGGACGACCTGCAGCACTCCGCGCGCTGGCGGTTCGACGCGAAGCACATGCGGCTCGACGCCGACAACGTGGAGGCGTCCACGCTGTCGCAGCAGGGCGTCCCGGCTGCGCTCACACCGCGGCTGCGCGCGATCGAACCGACCGCACCCGTCACCGTCATCACACCCGAGGCGGCAGCAGCAGCCCCCGAGCCGCCGAGGACCCCGCCGCTCGCGCCGCCGCACGGCGCCAGGGTCGCGCCGGTGCCGCCGGCCGAGCCCGACCGCAGCCGGTTCGACAGCGCCGTGTTCCGGTTCCCCGCCGCCGACCTCGCGCCGCGCACGCAGGAGGCGCCGACGGCGCCCGCCCCGCCGACCACTGCCGAACGGACCCTGCCGACGACCGACCAGCTCGCCCAGCTGCAGCGCCGTCGCGGCGAGCGGCAGCCGGCCCCGGCGCCCGATGCGGACACTGGCCCGCTGACGGTCACGAGGGCGATGGAGGTCGCCCCGCCCGGCGACGTGTTCGCCAGGCGACCTGTGGAGGAGCGTCGCGAGCCGGCCGCACGCCGGGACTCCGCATCCGTGCACCAGCTGCCGGTGCGTCGACCCGTCGAGCCGCTCGACGACCCTCCGCCGGAGCCGGTTCGCCGTCGCCGGGATCGCGTTCGGCCGGGCCGCGAGCCCGGTGAACCCGCCGACACCCGTCCTGCGCCGGTCGTCGAGGCGGAGGAGGCCGTCGAGGTACGGCCGCAGCCGGTGCGCCCGCGCCGCGGCAGGACATCGATGCCGAGCTGGGACGAGATCGTCTTCGGTCGCGACGAGCCCTGACCCCGCCGCGTCGAGCCTTGCTCAGCCGTCGAAGCGGACCAGCGGCACGAACCGTTCAGCGGTCGTCCACGCACCGTGCTGGCCGACCATCCCGCGGCCCGGCGCGTCTGCGGTCGCGTAGCACGCCGCTCGCCCGCGCGCGGCGACCAGCAGGTCGCCGATCCTCGCCCGCACCGCCGGCTCGGTCACGCCGAACCAGCCCGCCCGGATCGCCGCATCCCGGGTGAGCACGTCCGCTGCGGACCCGACGGCCTCCGCCCAGCGCGTCGCCTCCGCCTCCGGATCCGCGTCCGGCACCAGGTGCACGTGGAGGAGCCGGGGCTCCCCCGCGAGCCGTCGCACCCCGGTCAGCAGGCCGAGGTCGTCGAGCAGGAGGTGCGCCGACGACGGGACGTCGACCATGCCGTGGTCGGCGGTCGAGAGCAGGGACTCGCCGCTCCTGAGGCCCTGCGCGGTGTCGCGGACGGCGCCGTCGACGCGCTCGAGCAGGTCGGTCCAGCCGGGCGAGTTCCAGCCGTCGCGGTGCGCCGCCACGTCGAGCTCGGGCACATAGCAGTAGGCGATCCCCCTGCCGGCGGCGCGGAGACCCTCGACCGCGGCCTCCAGGCGCTCCTCGATCGAGCGCGCGCCGACGTAGCGGGCTCCTCGCAGCACCTCCCGGGTGAACCCGGACGCCGCGTAGTGCCGAGGGCCGACTGCCAGCGCCGCGACGCCCTCGTCGACCGCGCGTTCGAAGACGGTCGACGAGCGCTGCCAGCCGTCGGGCAGGTCGGCATCGAAGCCTCGCAGCTGATTGATCACCCGGTCGGAGACCGGCTCCAGGGCGGCGTAGGAGACGATCCCGTGGGTGCCGGCGTCCGTCCCGGTCGTGAGCGTGGTCAGCGCGGCCGCGGTGGTCGTCGGGCTCGCCGTGCGGATCCGCCTGCGCGTCGATCCCGCGAGGGTCCTGGCGTGGCCGGCGCGTGCGGTCAGGGACTCGTCACCGAGCCCGTCGACGACCAGCACGACGACGCGCCGCCGCGCCGCGAGCCCGAGCGGGTTCGGCCGGCCCTGCACCGCGTCGAGCGCGGAGGAGAGCACGTCACGGAGCACGGGCGCACCGCTCGCTACCATTGGGCCACGGTCAGGCAGTGTGCCAGTCGGGCGCACGTGCGCCGCTCGCGGGGGCGGTGATCGGCTTCACGTCTGCGGTGCGCCTCCACGCCACCCTGCCCGGGACGCGCCCGCGGATTGGACCTTTGGCATGAGCAGCACCCAGCCGAACCTCGCCGGCGAGCGCATCGAGGACGTCGACGTCTCGAGCGAGATGCAGGGCTCGTTCCTCGAGTACGCGTACTCGGTCATCTACTCGCGCGCCCTGCCCGACGCCCGCGACGGGTTGAAACCGGTGCAGCGCCGGATCCTGTACCAGATGGCCGACATGGGCCTCCGTCCCGACCGCGGCCATGTGAAGTGCGCGCGGGTCGTCGGCGACGTGATGGGCAAGCTGCACCCGCACGGCGACAGCGCGATCTACGACGCCCTCGTGCGGATGGCCCAGCCGTTCTCGATGCGGCTGCCGCTGCTCGACGGGCACGGCAACTTCGGTTCGCTCGACGACGGACCGGCCGCCTACCGGTACACGGAGGTGCGGCTCGCCCCGGCCGCGATGGCGATGGTCGCGGACCTCGACGAGGACGTCGTGGACTTCGTGCCGAACTTCGACGCGCAGCTCGACCAGCCCGACGTACTGCCGGCCAGCTTCCCGAACCTGATGGTGAACGGCGCGGCCGGCATCGCGGTCGGCATGGCGACGAACATGGCGCCGCACAACCTCATCGAGGTCGTCGCCGGCGTCCGGCACCTGATCGACCACCCGGACGCGACGCTCGACGACATCATGCGGTTCGTCCCCGGCCCCGATCTGCCCTCCGGCGGCACGATCGTCGGGCTGGCCGGCATCCGCGACGCCTACGCGACCGGGCGCGGCGCCTTCAAGACCAGGGCGAAGGTGCAGGTCGAGCCGGTGACAGCGCGGAAGGCGGGCCTGGTCGTGACCGAGCTGCCCTACCTCGTCGGTCCCGAGCGGGTGATCGAGAAGATCAAGGACGGCGTGCAGGCGAAGAAGCTCGCCGGCATCGCGAACGTCAGCGACCACTCCGACCAGCACAACCTGATGCGGCTCGTCATCGAGATCAAGACGGGGTTCGACCCGATGGCGGTGCTGGAGCAGCTGTACCGCTACACGCCCCTGGAGGACTCGTTCAGCATCAACAACGTCGCGCTGGTCGACGGCGGCCCTCGCACGCTCGGCCTGCTCGATCTGATGCGGGTGTACATCGAGCACCGCATCGACGTCGTCACCCGCCGCACCCGGTACCGGCTGACCCGCCGCGAGGAGCGGCTGCACCTCGTCGAGGGCCTGCTGATCGCGATCCTCGACATCGACCGCGTCATCGCGATCATCCGCGGCAGCGACGACAGCGACGCCGCCCGCACGGGGCTGATGACGGCGTTCACCCTCAGCCAGGCCCAGGCCGACTACATCCTCGAGCTGCGGCTGCGGCGACTCACCCGGTTCTCGACGATCGAGCTGGAGTCCGAGGCACAGCAGCTGCGCGACGAGATCGAGGCGCTGCGCGCCCTGCTCGCCGAGCCGTCCCGCCTCCGCCAGGTCGTGTCCGACGAGCTCGGGCAGGCGTCGGAGCTGTTCGGCACGCCGCGCCGCACGCTGCTGACGGAGGCGGCCGTCCTGCCGCCGAAGTCCTCCAAAGCCGCGCCGGACCTGCAGATCCAGGACGTCGCCTGCCGCGTGCTGCTGTCGACCAGCGGGCGAGCGGTCCGCGTCGACCTGCCGGAGGGCGGCACGATCGAGCGCCCGCGCCGCCGGTCGCGCCATGACGCGATCGTCTCGGAGGTGGACGGCACGAGCCGCGGCGAGCTCGGGGCGGTCACGAACCGCGGCCGCCTGATCCGGTTCACGCCGGTCGATCTCCCCGTGGTCCCCGCGGCGTCCGCGCAGCCCGCCGCGGGCACCCCGATCGGCTCCTACCTCGGCCTCGACGCGAAGGAGCGGGTGCTCGCCCTCGTCCGGCTCGACGGCGACCCGATCGCGCTCGGCACCGCCTCCGGGGTCGTGAAGCGCGTGTCGATGGGACCGTGGCCGAACAAGCCGGCGTTCGAGATCGTGTCGCTGAAGGCCGGCGACGAGGTGATCGGCGCCGCCCACTCCTCCGACGACGCGAGCCTCGTGTTCGTCGCGTCGGATGCGCAGCTGCTGCGCTTCCCTGCGGGCGCGGTGCGGCCGCAGGGCGCCGGCGCGGGTGGGATGGCGGGCGTCTCGCTGACCGGAGACGCGAGGGCGATCGTCTTCGCGGTCGCGGACGCGGTGACCGATGTGGTCGCGACCGTGTCGGGCGCCGACGGCACCGTCGAGGGGCTCGACGCCGGCCGAGGCAAGGTCACCGCGCTGATCGACTTCCCCGCGAAGGGCCGTGCGACCGGCGGCGTCCGCGCGCAGACGCTCGGCCGGGGCGAGACCGGCATCCGGGTCGCCTGGGTCGGCCCCTCCCCCGTGCTCGCAGCGGGGCTGGACGGCCTGGTGCGACCGTTCCCGGACGACGCGGTGCGGCGCGACGCCCCCGGCCTCCCCCTGGAGAGCCGGGTAGAAGCCT
Source organism: uncultured Amnibacterium sp. (assembly GCF_964244015.1). NCBI lineage: Bacteria > Bacillati > Actinomycetota > Actinomycetes > Micrococcales > Microbacteriaceae > Amnibacterium > uncultured Amnibacterium sp. The sequence continues at coordinate 10,239 of NZ_CAXTHO010000050.1, forward strand.
TCGGCACGGTGCCGCGCTGAGCCCCCGAGACCGGACCTCCCAGCGGATGTCAGAGGCGCTTACGCGTCGATGCGGTCGCGGTTCAGCAGGCTCGAGTTCTGCGTGATGAAGTCCTTGCGCGGCGCGACGTCGTTGCCCATCAGCAGCTCGAACGTCTGCTCCGCCGCGAGCGCGTCGGTCACGCGGACTCGGCGCAGGGTCCGGTGGCGTCGGTCCATCGTGGTGCTGGACAGCTGGTCCGCGTCCATCTCGCCGAGGCCCTTGTAGCGCTGGATCGGCTCCTGCCACCGCTTGCGGTCCTTCCTGAGCTGTGCGAGGACGCCCGTGAGCTCCTGCTCGCTGTAGGTGTAGATCGGATCGGCCTTCTTGTTCCCCAGCACCGTGACGCGGTGCAGCGGCGGCACCGCGGCGAACACGCGACCCTGCTCGACCAGCGGGCGCATGTACCGGAAGAACAGGGTCAGCAGCAGCGTGCGGATGTGCGCGCCGTCGACGTCGGCGTCGCTCATCAGGATGACCTTGCCGTAGCGCGTCGACTCCAGGTCGAAGGTGCGGCCGGAGCCGCCGCCGATCGCGGTGATGATCGCCGCGCACTCGGCGTTGCCGAGCATGTCGCTGATCGACGCCTTCTGGACGTTCAGGATCTTGCCGCGGATCGGCATCAGCGCCTGGTACTCGGCGTTCCTCGCGAGCTTCGCGGTGCCGAGCGCGGAGTCGCCCTCGACGATGAACAGCTCGGTGTCGGCGACGGTGGTGGAGCGGCAGTCCTTGAGCTTCGCCGGCAGCGAGGAGGACTCGAGGGCGTTCTTGCGCCGCTGCGTCTCCTTGTGGGCGCGGGCGGAGATGCGGGTCTTCATCTCGCTGACGACCTTGTCGAGCAGCACGCCGGTCTGCGCCCTGTCGTCCTTCTTCGGGGACTCGAACCGGTCCGTCAGCGCCTTCGAGAGCACGGTCCGCACGATCGCGCGGACGGCAGGGGTGCCGAGGACCTCCTTCGTCTGGCCCTCGAACTGCGGTTCGGGCAGCCGGACGGTCAGCACCGCGGTGAGCCCGGCGAGCACGTCGTCCTTCTCCAGCTTCTCCGTCGCGCCGACCTTCAGCCGGCGTGCGGCCGCATCCACCTGCGTCTTCAGCACCGCGAACAGCCCCGCCTCGAAGCCCTGCGCGTGGGTGCCGCCCTTCGGCGTGGTGATGATGTTCACGAAGCTGCGGGTGGTCGTCTCGTACCCGGTGCCCCAGCGGAGTGCGATGTCGACCTCGCAGGTGCGCTCGACCTCGGTGGCCTCCATGTGCCCGTTCGCCTGCAGCACGGGGACGGTCTCGGAGAAGGCGCCCGACCCCTGGATGCGCCAGGTGTCGGTCAGCGGCGCGTCGGGGGCGAGGAAGTCGACGAACTCCGAGATGCCGCCGCTGTAGCGGAACGTCTCGACGACCGGCGCCTCGCCGCGCAGGTCCTGCACGGTGATCCCGAGCCCGGGGACGAGGAACGCCGTCTGCCTGGCGCGACCGGTCAGGTCGGCGAGCGAAAACGTGGCGTCGCGGATGAAGATCTGCCGGTCGGCCCAGTAGCGGACGCGGGTGCCGGTGCTGCCCTTCGCCGCCCGGCCGATCGACCGCAGCGTGCTGCCGGAGACGAAGGGCTCGAAGGGCGCGTCCGCGGACGGCCGCTTCGGGTCGGCGTCCGCGAAGACGCCGGGCTCGCCCCGGTGGAAGGACATCGCCCAGGTCTTCCCGCCGCGGTCCACCTCCACGTCGAGGCGCTCCGACAGCGCGTTGACGACCGATGCGCCGACGCCGTGCAGACCGCCGGAGGCCGCGTACGAGCCGGAGCCGAACTTGCCGCCGGCGTGCAGCTTGGTGAACACGACCTCGACACCGGACAGCCCGGTCTTCGGCTCGATGTCGACGGGGATACCGCGTGCGCGGTCGCGCACCTCGACGCTCGAGTCGGGGTGCAGCACCACCTCGATCGTGTCGCCGTGCCCGCCCAGCGCCTCGTCGACGGCGTTGTCGATGATCTCCCACATGCAGTGCATGAGACCGCGGGAGTCCGTCGACCCGATGTACATGCCCGGGCGCTTGCGCACCGCCTCGAGGCCCTCGAGGACGGAGAGGTGTCTCGCGGTGTACGGATTCGCATCGTTCTCAGCCATGTCGTCGCCACGCTAACCGCCGGGTCCGACAGCGAGGCCAGGCCCGCCGCGCAGCGGAGGGACCCTCAGAGCGGGGGTACGCGCACAGCGAACTCGGTGCCGGGGCGACGCACTGCGGAAACATCCACGTGCGACCATTGGACTCCGGCACGGCAAGCGCAGAGCACGCCAGGCACAGAGCACGGCAAGCACAGAGGAGCTCTTCATGACTCGCTCGTCAGATCACAGCAGCCTCGACTCCCTCGAGTCGCAGTTCTCGCTCACCGCGCTCGACCGCTGCGACAGCTGCGGCGCTCAGGCGTACATCCGGGTCCAGCTCGACAGCGGCGAGCTGCTCTTCTGCGCTCACCACGGCAAGAAGTACCAGGAGAAGCTCTCCGGCATCGCGCAGAGCTGGCACGACGAGTCCAGCCGCCTGCTGCAGGAGTCGAAGGCGTAATCCTCCGTCACACTCTTCACGGAGGGCCCGGGTCGCGTTCGCGCCCGGGCCTTCCGTTTTGAAGGAAGTCCTGGCCGCCCTTGCCAGGACTTCCTTCAAAACGGAAGGCTCAGCCCGCGAGGAGCGCCGACCTGATCCGCGCCGCGGCCGCGTCGGCCGCCTCAGCCTCGTCGCCGAGCGGCGTGATGGGCTCGCCGAAGGCCGCGGACAGCACCGCGTCGGCCAGTGCGGGGTTCTTCGCGAGCACCGGGCCGTGCAGGCGGGTGCCGATGATCGAGCCGTGCCGGACGCCGTCGATGCCGCCCCCGTCACCGACGCCCCGCTGCACCGTGCCGAGCGGTGTCACTCCGGCGTCGAGGATCAGTCCGCGGGAGTGGTTCTCGTACCCGACGAGGTCCCCCTCCGCCGACCGCACCACGAGGTCGCCTGTCGCACGCGTACCGAGGGGCGCCGCCTCCGCCGCGACCAGCCCGAGACCGTCCACGCGGCCGCCGGCGAGGCCGATCCCGCGGGTCAGCGCCTCCAGCCCGGTCCCGACCGCGATCAGCGGGACGCCTGCCGCGACCCAGTCGACGAGCTGCGAGCGGAGACCGCTGAGCGCGTCGAGCAGGCGCGGCAGCGTCGGGTCGGTCGTGGATCCGAGCACGACGGCGAGCGGTGTGCTGCTCGGGCGGTCGCCGAGGTGCAGCTGCTCCACGGCGGCCTCCCTCCCGGCCCATTGCGCGCGCCGGACCAGGACGAGGGCGTTCTGCGCGTCGCCGTTGACGTCCGTCAGTTCGGGGAGGAGGGCCAGCACCGTGTTCATGCGACGAGGCCGAGGTGGCTGCGGATCCGACGCATGGCGTCGGCGGTGAACACGATCGTCTTGATCCCGTGCTCCGGCGCCGGCAGTGCGAGGAACCGGTCGAGCGCGACAGCGACGTCGGGCTCGATGCTGCCGATCTCGACGCCCTGGTAGAGCAGCTGCAGCGCGAGCTCGTCGGCCTTCGAACCGGACACGAACAGCGCACGACGGACCCGGGTGGTGTCGACGGGCCAGAAGTAGGAGGGGTCGCGGACGTCGGACCCCATCGCGATCATGATCTGGTCGAGGTCCGGATCGAGCTCGTCGACGTTCAGCTGGAAGCTGGCGGGGTTCTGGACGAGCACGAACTCGACCTCCTGGCCGCGCACGGCGATCACCTCGCCCCGGCCGAACACGGGAGTCATCGCGGCCAGCGCCGCGGTCGCGAGCGCGGGATCGAACGCGGGCCCGAGCAGCTGCGCCGCCGCCGCGAGCGCGCCTGCCGCATCGACGGCGTAGTGGACGCCCTTGGCGGGCAGCTGCACGGAGAGCGCATCGCCGCCCAGCACGATCTCGGCACTCCGCCCCGCGACCGCCGACACGACGACACCGTCGCCGATCCGGGCCCGCGTGGTCTCCGCGTAGCCGAGCCCGCGCGGCGACCGCGACAGCACCTCGTCCGTCACGCCGAACCGCTCGACCCGCGCCGTCGGCTCCAGCCGCGCGAGCAGCGCGTCGTCGCCGTTGATCACGACCGTGCCGGTCGCCCGCGCTGCGATGCGTCCCAGCATCGCCTGGACCTTCTCGGCGTCGTGGAAGCGATCGATCTGATCGGTCATCACGTTGGTGAGCAGCACGAGCCGGGCTCGGAACCGGTCGGACAGCAGGGCCCCGTGGCCCTCGTCCATCTCGAGCACTGCGAGATCGGCGTCGATCCTGCCCGTCAGCGAGGCGCGTTCGAGCAGCGCGGAGGTGAGGCCCTGGCTGATGTTCGCCGTCGACGGGTTCGTGAACACCCGCTTGCCGTGGGCGGTCAGGATCGCGACCAGCATCTTCGTGGTCGTCGACTTGCCGGACGACCCCGAGACGACGACGAGGCCCTCCGGGAAGGAGGCGAGCGCGTCACCCAGGAAGCCGGGCGCGACGCGGTTCACGACGAGACCGGGCACCGCCGAGCCGCCGCCGCGCTTCCTGAGCCGGGCGGCAAGACGAACGCCCCGGCCGAGAAGCACGGCCGGGACGTATCGGGCAGACGATGCGGTCAGCCTCATTCGAGGTAGTCGCGGAGCGACTGCGAGCGGGACGGGTGCCGCAGCTTCGCCATCGTCTTCGACTCGATCTGACGGATCCGCTCGCGGGTCACGCCGAACGTGTCGCCGATCTGGTCGAGCGTCTTCGGCATCCCGTCGCCGAGCCCGAAGCGCATCCGGATCACGCCGGCCTCGCGCTCGGACAGGGAGTCCAGCAGGCTCTCGAGCTGCTTCTGCAGCATCGTGAAGCCCACGGCGTCGGCCGGGACGACCGCCTCGGTGTCCTCGATGAGGTCGCCGAACTCGCTGTCGCCGTCCTCACCGAGCGGGGTGTGGAGGGAGATCGGCTCGCGGCCGTACTTCTGGACCTCGATGACCTTCTCGGGGGTCATGTCGAGCTCGCGGGACAGCTCCTCGGGCGTGGGCTCGCGGCCGAGGTCCTGCAGCATCTGGCGCTGCACGCGCGCGAGCTTGTTGATGACCTCGACCATGTGCACCGGGATGCGGATCGTGCGGGCCTGGTCGGCCATCGCCCGGGTGATCGCCTGGCGGATCCACCACGTGGCGTACGTGGAGAACTTGAAGCCCTTCGTGTAGTCGAACTTCTCGACCGCACGGATCAGGCCCAGGTTGCCCTCCTGGATCAGGTCCAGGAACTGCATGCCCCGGCCGGTGTACCGCTTGGCGAGCGAGACGACGAGGCGGAGGTTCGCGCCCAGCAGGTGGCTCTTCGCGCGCTGCCCGTCACGCGCCACCCACTTCAGCTCGCGGGTGAGCTCCTTGTCGAGCCGGTCACCCTCGGTGGAGAGCTTCTCCTCCGCGAACAGGCCCGCCTCGATCCGCATCGCGAGCTCGACCTCCTCCGCGGCGTTCAGCAGGGCGACCTTGCCGATCTGCTTCAGGTAGTCCTTGACCGGATCCGCCGTGGCGCCGGTGATCGCGGTCGAGTAGACGGGGACCTCGTCCTCGTCGGACATCGAGAGGACGAGCGCGCCGGTCGGCAGGGGCTCGTCCTTCGAGATCGCGACCGGCTCCTCGGTGGCCGGCTCCTCGATCACGGCCTCGGGAGCGTGCTCCTCCGCGGTGTCGTCCTCGACGACCACGACCTCCGGGACGTCGGTGTCGTCGTCGTCGGTGAGGACGACGGGGACGTCGGGCTCGTCATCGTCGCCCGGACCGCTCGCGGTGTCCGGCGGCGCCGCCTTCACGGTCGGCTTCGTCTTCTTCGCCGCCGGCTTGCGGGCGGCGCGCTTCGTCGCGGCGGGCTTGTCGGCGGCGGTCGTCTGCTCGATCTCCTCATCGGAGACGGTTGCGGTCGGTGTGCTCATGTGGGCCCCCTCAGGACGATGCGTCGGTCTCGACGCCGGGCGATGCTGTGCGTGGGTTCTGGTCGCCTCCCCGACGGGCGACTGCGAGCACAACGGCCTCGGGTGCGCCGGCATTCCGAACGCTTCTCAGCTCACGACCCGAGGACCTACAATTGTACACGCTTCAGGGCGTGTCGGAACCACTGTCGCGGGAGCGTCGTGTCGCCGCCCTCGAGCGCACCGCTCCCCAGAGCGTCCCGGCGCGGACGCCCTCGTCGCGCAGCAGGTCGAGGCGGGCGAGTCGCCGCGTGAGCAGGAAGCCGACCGCGCCCCCGCCGACGATCAGGTACTGCACGGAGAACGCCGTCTTGAACGCGGCGAGGGAGTACAGCGGCGCTCCGGTGGCGCCGTGCTGCAGGTCGAGCAGGACCCCGATCAGGAACATCATCGTGAAGCTCGCCGTGAAGCCGCCGACGTTCACGAAGCCGCTGGCGCCGCCGAGGCCCTCCGGCGGGTTGTAGGTCCTCGCGTAGTCGAACCCGATCTGCGAGGCGGGGCCGCCGATGCCGAGCGCGACGACGAGCAGCACGAGCAGCACGAGCGGCGGCCGTCCCGGCCAGAGCAGGACCAGCGTCCACGCCACCCCGATCGCCAGCACGATCGCGATCACGAGGTTCGAGCGGCGGAGGGGGAAGCGCGAGGTCAGGCTGCCGAGCAGCGGGCCGATCAGGAACCCGGGGAGGACCTGCAGCGTGAGCAGCGCCGACGCCTCCGCTCGCGGGAGCCCGACCGCGGACACCAGGAACGGGTAGCCCCAGAGCAGCGCGAACACGACGCCGCTCGACTGCGTCACGAAATGCGCCCAGAACCCGAGCCGGGTGCCCCGCCGCCGCATCGCGGATCGCAACGAGCGGAGGGCGGTGCTCAGGTCGACGGATCCCGTGCGCACGCCGTCCGGCGAGTCGACGACGATCAGGAGCACCACGACGACCGCGACGCCGGAGACGCCCGCCGCGCCGATGAACGCGGCGGTCCAGCCGGACAGCCCGAGGAACACGGCGAACGGGATCGCCGACAGCACCTGGCCGAGCTGGCCGAGGTTGCCCAGCCACTGGCTGAGCACGGGCACCCGGCCGGGCGGGAACCACGCGTTCACGAGCCGGAGGGCGGCGATGAAGGTCGTCGCGTCGCCGGCTCCGACCAGCATCCGCCCCACGACGGCCATCGGCAGCGTGTCCGAGAAGGCGACGGTCACCTGACCGGCGGCCATCACCGCCGCCCCGACCGCGATCACCGCCTTCGGCCCGAACCGGTCCACGAGCACGCCGACGGGGATCTGCAGCACGGCGTAGACGAGCAGCTGCACGACGCCGAGCGTGGAGAGCGCCGCGGCGGACGTGTCGAACCGCCGGGCGGCGACCACGCCGGACACCCCGAGGGTGCTGCGCTGCATCACCGCGCAGAGGTAGGCGACGCCCGCGCCGGCGAACACGAGCCAGGCGCGCACGCCCGGCCGCACCGCCATCACGCCTCGTCGTCGTGGGTGCGCCGGAAGGTCAGGAACTTCTCGAGCTCGGCGGCCAGCTCGTCGGCGCTGGGCACCTCTCCCTCGCCGTCCATCAGCGGAGAGCGCATCGGATTGCCCGCCATGTAGGCGTCGTGCCGCTCCTCGAGCGTGCGGACGAGCCCGGCGAGCTCCTCGTTGGCGCCGACCTGCTCATCCACGCGGGCGAAGAAGTCGCGGGAGCGATCCCGCACCGGATCGACCGTGAACAGCAGACCGGTCGCCGCGGAGACCGCCTCCAGCCCCTTCGAGACCGCGGCGGGCAGCTCGGTGTCGGCCAGGTAGTGCGGGATCAGCAGCACGAACTCCGCGACGTCGCGCCCCAGCTCCGCGAGCCGGAACTCGACGAGGTGCAGCACGTTCGACGGGGCGCGGGTGGTGGGCCGCCACGCGCTCATCGAGTCGATCAGGTCCTGCCTGGTGCC
>NZ_CAXTHO010000051.1:0-18137 GCF_964244015.1 uncultured Amnibacterium sp.
AACCACTGCATGTCGTTCGAGTACGTGCTCGAGACGTTCCCGATCGACCGCGAGGAGGCTTATGCCTCCCATGTCGACATCCCGTCGATGGCGGCGAAGGAGCAGTTCGAGGTCGAGTTCATCCGCCGGATGTCCGAGCAGACGCTCGACATCACGACGACGGCCGGCAAGCAGGACTTCGTCCGCAACCTCGTCGCCTACAACGTGATCCTCGAGGGGATCTGGTTCTACTCGGGCTTCATGGTGGCGCTGTCGTTCCGGCAGCGGAACCTGCTGCGCAACTTCGGGTCGCTCGTCGACTGGATCGTGCGCGACGAGTCGCTGCACCTGAAGTTCGGGATCAACCTGATCCTCACGGTGCTGGAGGAGAACGAGGACCTGCAGACGCCGGAGTTCGCGGAGGAGATCCGCCAGATGATCCTGAACGCCGTCGCGATGGAGGAGCAGTACAACCACGACCTGCTCCCCGGCGGCATCCTGGGCCTGAACGCGAACTACATCAACCAGTACGTCAAGTACCTGGCCGACCGCCGGCTCGAGGAGCTCGGCTTCGAAGCCGAGTACAAGGTGTCGAACCCGGCGAAGTGGATGGCGACGGCGAACGACACGCTGCAGCTCGTCAACTTCTTCGAGTCGACGAACACCTCGTACGAGTCCAACGCGCAGGCGACGGTGTCCTCCCGCTGAACCGATGACGAATGCGCCGCCGCCCGCTCCCCGCAGGGCGGCGGCGCATCTCTCGGGTCATCTCCGGGCGCATTCGGACATTCCGGGCGTCCGATACCGCCCGCCTCGTCCGTTCGCGCCCGGGTTCCCTGGGTGGGCAGCGATACCGGCCCCGTCTCGGTTCCGGAGGTGCTGATGCGTGCGGTCGTGCTGCTGCGCGGGGTGAACGTCGGTGGTGTCCGCTTCGCGATGGCCGACCTGCGGGTCGCGCTCGAGCAGGCGGCGTTCACCGACGTGCGGACGGTGCTCGCCAGCGGGAACGTGCTCCTGACGTCCGGCGGCGGCGATCGGCGCGCCATCGCCGGCCGGGTGCACGAGGTCATCCACGATCGGTTCGGCTTCGACGTCGCGGCGATCGCGGTAAGCCTCGCCGTCATCCGGTCCGCGGTCGAGGGCTACCCCTTCACGAGAACCGCCGACCGGCACGCCTACGTCGTATTCGCCGGCGACGCAGTAGCGCTCGCGGATCTCGTGGACCTCGCGGGCGGCATCGATTCCGCCGAGGAGCAGGTGCGCCCGGGCGAGGACGTCGTCTACTGGGACGTGCCGAAGGGCCGCACGCTGGACAGCCCGTTCGGCACCCGGTTCGGCCGCTGGCAGCGGTCGGGTGCCGTGACCACCCGGAACATCAGGACGCTCGAGAAGATCCTGGCCGCGGCAGCCACCTCCACCGGCTCCGTCTGACCGGTCGGTGACGATCGCTCGGGGGACGGGTGGTGGAAGAACGGGGAACATGTGATCGACTTCCTGTGATGCGTCCCGCGAGTGCGTTCCTCGGGGGTCGGACGTTCACGATCCGCGATGCGACGGAGGAGGACGTGCCGGCGCTCGCCGCGCTGCTCGCCGACGACCCGATCGGAGCGACGCGGGAGCAGGTGGAGGACCTCCGGCCCTACCTCGTGGCGTTCCGGGCGATCGATGCGGATCCCGCCCACCTGCTCGTGATCGTCGCGGACCTGGACGGCACCATCGCCGCGACGCTGCAGCTCACGCTGATCCCCGCGCTGTCCCGGCGCGGGCTGCTGCGCGGTCAGATCGAGGGGGTACGGGTCGCCTCCGCCTATCGCGGCGGCCCGCTCGGGTCGCTGCTCGTGCGGTGGGCGGCGGACGAGGCCCGCTCCCGCGGTGCCGGTCTCGTGCAGCTGACCACCGACCTCCGCCGCGCGGATGCCCGCCGCTTCTACGAGCGCCTCGGCTTCGTCGGCTCGCACGTGGGGATGAAGCGTGACCTCCAGATGCCGGGACGGACCGGTGCTGCTGGAACGGACGGGGCGGAGGACTGCTGACGTCGCGCGGTACTCGTGACCATTACGCGGTAGGTCGACCCACAGCGCGAAGGTGGGGGTACCGCGCGACGTGGTGCGGCTACCGCGCGAGGGCTCGGGTGGCGGTGCGCGGAGCGACCAGCAGGACGGCGAGGCCGAGGAGCGCAGCCAGGCCGAACGCGCCGGCGAACTCGGCGTCTGGGGCGAATGCGGTGACGATGCCGACGACGGTGAGCGCGAGTCCGTTGCCGAAGCCGTCGCCGATCTGCAGCGCCGCGCTGCTGCGCCCCCGCTCCTCCGGTGCCGAGAGCGCGAGCGTGGCGGTGCTGAGGCGCGGGTAGGCGGTCCCGATGCCGAGCCCGGCGAGCAGCCAGCCGGCGACCATCACCGGGATGAGCCCCGACGCGGTACCGAGCCCGACGAGCACGGCGCCGACGAAGAACGCGGCGGCGCCCAGCCCGATGCACCGGCGGTCGGAGAGCCGCTCGCTGTACCGGCTCTGCAGCGCGGAACCCGCGGCCCAGGAGACGGCGCCCACCGTCGTGATCGCCCCCGCGATCACCGGCGAGACGCCGCGGAGCGTGATCAGGGAGTACGGGAGGTAGGCGTCCGCCACGCAGAAGCCGCCGCTGAACAGTCCGCGTGCGACGATCACCGCGGGCAGTCCGCGGGCCACGGTCAGCGCGCCCTTCGGGAGCAGCGGCCGGAGCGCGACGACCGCGGCCACGGCGGCGAGTGCCGCGAGCGCCGGTCCGACGGCGGGGAGGCCCAGCAGCGGGCGCATCGCGAGCAGCGCGACGGCGGCCCCGACGGCCCAGCCGATGCGGGCGACCGGCACGCCCGCGCCGGTGCCGGCCATCGGCCGCGATCGCAGCTGCGGCAGCAGCAGGAGGGTGGCGGCCGCGACGAGCGGGATGATGCCGATGAACACCCAGTGCCAACTCAGGTAGGTGGAGACGGCCCCGGCCGCGAACGGCCCGATCAGCGACGGCAGCACCCATGCCGCGGCGAGGAGCGCGAAGACCCTCGGATGCAGCTGCTCCGGGTACACGCGCGCGACGAGCACGTAGAGCGCGACCCCGATCGCTCCGGCGCCGAACCCCTGCAGCGCGCGGCCGGCGATGAGGATCGGCATCGTCGGCGCGGTCCCGGAGGCGAGCAGCCCGAGCGCGAACAGGCCGGCTCCGACGAGCAGCGGCCGCGTCGGCCCGCTCCGGTCGCTCCAGGCGCCCCCGATGACGTTGCCGATCACGCCGGTGGCCGCGAAGGCGGAGAACGTGAGCGCGTACAGCGACTGCCCGTGCAGGTCCCGCGCGGCGAGCGGCATCGCGGTCGTGACCGCCAGCGCCTCGAACGCGATGAGGAACCCCAGCGCGAAGATCCCGGTGGTGGCGACCCGGAACTTCGCGGAGAAGGCGCCGTCGCTCACCGCCTCAGCCTAGGAAGCCCCGATGGGCGGATTCGGTGTGCGCCGCCCCTTGCCTCCACGCGGTCGGAGGCGCAGGCTGAGCGTCGAGGAGGTGATGCGCATGACGGATTCATCCGTGAACACCGACGCGCCTTCCACCTCGGTCGTTCCGATCTAGCGATCGACCGAGCGGGGCAGGCCGCGCGTCGGGCCGGGCCGGCACCCATCCGGGTCGTCGGCCCGGCACCGCGCTGCGGCCCTCTGCACGACCGGCACCTGAACATCCGGTGATGATCGGCGCGGCCGAACCGCTTCCCGTCGCCGATGACGTCGGGCGGTGGAACACTGGAGGCGTTGCTGAGGTTGACGACCCGGTGACCCGTCGGGGGCCGGTGCGACACGCGCCGCCCCTGTCGTCCCGGCTCGAATCCTGAGCCCGTCAAGGACGCCGCCCCCGAATCCTCCGGAGGTCCCTGTGACCGAGATCGTCGACCGACCCCCGACCGCTGCCGCTGGTCGCCCCGACCGCTTGAGCAAGGGCGACGCGACCGCGATCGGCGTGCTGCTCGTCTCCGCGTTCGTCATCGTGCTGAACGAGACGATCATGAGCGTCGCCATCCCGGTGCTCATCAACGACCTGCACATCGACGCCAGCGCGGGTCAGTGGCTGTCGACCGCCTTCATCCTCACGATGGCGGTCGTGATCCCCGTCAGCGGCTTCCTGATCCAGCGGGTGACGACCCGAACCCTGTTCGGGATCGCGCTCGGATCGTTCGTCGCCGGCACGCTGCTGGCCGCGGTCGCGCCGACGTTCGAGGTGCTGCTGGTCGCCCGCGTCGTCCAGGGCATCGGCGCCGCGGTGATCACGCCGCTGCTCTTCACGACCGTGATCACGCTCGTGCCCGAATCCCGGCGCGGCGTGATGATGGGCAACATCTCGATCGTGATCTCGGTCGCGCCCGCTGTCGGCCCGACCGTCTCGGGACTGATCCTGAGCGCCCTGCCGTGGCCGTTCCTGTTCTGGTGCGTGCTGCCGATCGCGGCCGCGGGGCTCGTCATCGGGCTGCGGCTGATCCCGAACCTCGGGGAGCCGCGCCACGTGCCGATCGACTGGATCTCCATCCCGCTGTCGGCCCTCGGGTTCGGCGGCCTCGTCTACGGCTTGAACGCGGTCGGCCAGGGCGCATCGTCGAGCACGGGCATCGACCCGGTCGCCATCGCCGTGCCCGTCGCGCTCGGCGCGGTCAGCCTCGTCGGCTTCCTGTTCCGCCAGCGCGCGCTGCAGAGGACCGACAACGCGCTGCTCGATCTGCGGGTCTTCCGGTCGAGGGTGTTCAGCGCCTCCGTCGCCTCCGGCGCGCTCGCCTTCATGGGGCTGCTGCTCAGCGCGATCCTGCTGCCGATCTACCTGCAGCAGGTGCTCGGCCTGACCGCGTTGCAGACCGGGCTGCTCGTGCTGCCCGGCGGCTTGACGATGGGGCTGCTCGGCCCGGTCGTCGGTCGCCTGTACGACCGCTTCGGCCCGCGTCCCCTGCTGATCCCGGGGCTCGCGCTCGCGATGGTGGGCCTGATCCTGCTCGGGACCACGCTCACCGCCACGACGCCCGCATGGCAGGTGCTGATCTGCCACGTCGTCCTCAGCCTCGGCCTCGCGGCCGTGCTGCCGTCGGTCTTCACCGCCGGACTCTCCGCGGTGCCGGCCCGGTTCACCTCCTACGGCAGTGCGATCTTCGCGACCGTGCAGCAGGTCGGTGGCGCGGCCGGCACGGCGCTCGGTGTCACGCTGCTCGCGGTCGGCGCCTCCGCGTGGACCGGTGGCGGCGGTGCGGGCGCGGCGGAGGCGTCCGGCACGCGACTCGCGTTCCTCGCGGCCGCCGCCGTGATGCTGACGGCGGTCGTGGTCGCGACGATGGTGAAGCGCGTCCCCTCCGAGCACCCGGTCCCCGCGGCCCACTGACCGACTCTCCGTTTTGTAGGAAGGTTCTTCCTACAAAACGGAGAGTCGTGCGCGACCAGGAGCTGCGGAGGTGTCGTGAACCGGAACCCGATCATCGGCAGGAGTTCGCGGCTGTCGATGCTGCGCCTCCACCACAGCGGTGCGCAGCCGGTCAAGGTGCTGCTGATCGGCGACGGCGCCCACCTGCTCGCCGCGGTCGACGACGCCACACTCGCCGAGCGAGCGGCCGACCGGATGTGGCTGTCGACCCGCCGCGGCGTGGACCTCGACGTGCTGACCGACCTCGCGCCCGTGCTGCGAGCGGTTCAGGGTGTGTTCCGCACCTGGCGGCTCTGGCGGTACGACGTGGTGCTCGTCGCGCTGGGCGACGGGCTCGATTCCGCCCACCGGCCCCGCACGCTCTCGCGCGTCGGTGACCTGCTCGAGGAGGTCATCGAGGACGCGGCCGATGCGACCGAGGTCGTCGTGATCGGGCCTCCTGTCGTCTCGCCCGACCACAGCCGACACGTGGCCGCGCCCGAGGACCGCCTGCGCACGGCCGTCGGACGGCTCGGTTCGGCCCGCGTCCGGTTCCGGACCGTCGACGACGCGTCGGATCCGCTGCAGCGATCCCGGGCGTGGGCGACCGCGCTCGGGGAGGAGGTCGCCGACTCCGTGCTCCGGCTGCAGCACGCCGATCCGGCGACCACGTCGTTCGCTCGGCGGGACCAGGCCGACGAGGAGGGGGCACGGCAGGCGGCCCTCGACTCCCTCGGCATCGTCGGCAGCATGCCGGATCCGAAGCTCGACGACCTCGTCGAGCTGGCGCGGACCGCGTTCGGCACGGAGAGCGCCGAGATCAACTTCATCGACCACGACCGCCAGTGGAAGATGGCGGCGGTCGGCGCGGCACGAGGGGAGAACCCCCGGGCGCACTCGTTCTGCGCCTCCACGATCCAGCGCGCCGAGCCGACGGTCATCAGCGACGCGTGGCTCGACCCGGTGCTGCGCAACAGCCCGCTCGTGCAGGGCGCGCATCCCATCCGCTTCTACGTCGCCCACCCGATCGAATCCGCCGACGGGTACCGGATCGGGTCGCTCTGCGTCTACGACCCCGAGCCGCGCGACGTGCGGGGCCTCGATCTCGCGGTGCTGCGCGATCTGGCGCTGCTGGCGCAGGCCGAGATCACCGGCGCCGATCAGCGCGTGCAGAGCGGATGACCGGCGGGCCGCCCGGCGCTTCGCTCGGAGCGACCCACCAGAACTCCTGAACGACGGAGTTCTGGGTCTTCAGGCCAGGACCTTGCGGATGCGCTGGAGGGAGGCCGGCTCCGAGGTCGGGATGGTCTGCGCGAAGAGGCTGAGGCGGAACTCCTCCAGCAGCCACCTCGCGTGCACGAGCGCGGGCGAGAGGCCGGGCCGCAGCGGCAACGTGCCGCCCGCGCCGAGGTAGATGTTCTGCGCGGTCTGCACCTCCGTCATCCAGACGCGGTCGCGGTTCGCCTGCTCGGGCAGCCGCTCGACACGTCGGGTGACGCCGGCCGTGTAGGCGGCGACCCGCGGCAGCCGGTCCGCGCCGTCGAGTCGCACGAAGCCGGGGTGGATGAGCGCGTCGAGCTGCGCCCGCGCGTCGGTGAGCGCGGGCACCAGCGCGAGGCTCGCGGTCTGCCGGATCGCCCGGTCGGCGTCCCGTGCGCCGGCGAGCGCAGCCGCAGCGGCGCCGACCACCTGGAAGAGGTCGTCGACGACACCGGCGGCGAGCGTCTCGCGCATCCCCTCGAACGTCGTGCGGTCCCACACGGCGCCGTCGGGTGCCGCCCGCAGCTGGACGCGGTCGATGACGGCGTCGAAGCAGTCCTGGAACAGCGCGTCGGTGCTGCGGTACGGGCTCGCGCCGAGCGCCAGCTTCTCCGCTCCCGTCAGGTGCTCCCGCACGTACGCGGCCGGCGACGGGGTCGCGAGCGCGAGCAGCCGATGGACCCCGGCGCGGGTCGACGCGACCTGCTCCTCCGGCGTCGCCAGCAGCCGCACATCCACCGCGGAGCCGGTGTCGACCAGCGCCGGGTACGCGCGCACCACCCCGCCCGCCGCGCGGGTGTCGAGCACCCGCGGCAGCTCATCGACATCCCACGTCGTCATGCCGGTGCGCTCGATCGCCGCGGTGCCGGGTACCGGCCGGGCGACGACGCGGGCGGCGGAGGAGCGGGCGCGGTCGGCGAAGCGCGTCTGCAGCGCGGCCAGGTCGGTGTCGCGGCCTACCTCCTCCGGGGCTCCTCGGCGCCCGCGTGGTGCGTCGGTGACGGCGAAGGCGGGGTGCAGATGTGGAGGCAGGCGGGTCAGGTCGAAGTCGGCCGGGGTGACCGCGACCCCGGCGACGCGGCGGATGACGGGCACCAGCGCGTCGACGAGCGGGCCGGGGGCGGCACCGGTCTCCGGGCCGGCCGGCAGCTCGGGCAGGAGGCGCCGCGCCCAGTCCGCCGCGGGGACGACATGACGCCGGATCGCCTTCGGCAGCGCCTTCAGCAGCGCGGTGACGAGCTCCTCCCGGAATCCGGGGACCAGCCAGTCGAAGCCGGCGGGGGAGAGCCCGGCGAGCAGCGGGAGGGGCACGCGGACCGTGAGCCCGTCGTCCGTGGCGCCGGGCGCGAACCGGTAGGCGAGCCGGAGGCGCTGGTCGCCCTGCTGCCACGTCGGCGGGAAGTCGCGCTCGTCGACCTCCGGCTGCGCCTCCTCGTCGAGCAGGTCGGCCCGCCGCATCGTGAGCAGATCGGGCGTCTGCGCACGGGTGGCCCGCCACCAGGTCTCGAACCGCCGCACATCGGTGACGTCGGCGGGCACGCGATCGTCGTAGAAGTCGAGGACCCGCTCCTCGTCGACCGGGCGGCTGCGCGTGCGCTCGGCATCGTCGTCCAGCTCGGTGCGGAGGCGGCGATTCAGGCGCTCGAAGTCGTACAGCGGGTCGCGGCCCACCTCCCGCGCGCCGTCCTGAGCCTGTCGAAGGGGCCACTGGCCGGCGAGCAGGGCGTGCTCGATGAAGAGGTCGCGGGCGTGCGCGGGGTTGAGCCGGGCGTACTGGATGCGCCGCTTCTCGACGATCGGGACGCCGAACAGCGTCACGCGTTCGTCGGCGACGGCGGCGCCCTGCTTCTGCTCCCAGCGCGGCTCGCCGTAGGAGCGCTTCACGAGATCGCCGGCGATCGGCTCCGCCCAGGCCGGGTCGATCGCAGCGTTCATCCGGGCGAACAGCCGCGACGTCTCGACGAGCTCCGCCGTCATCAGCGCGCGCGGCGGCTTCTTCGCGAGCCCCGAGCCGGGGAACACGACGAAGCGCAGCTGCCGAGCGCCGACGAACTCGACGCTGCCTCGGCGTGGGGTCGCCTTGCCTCCTGCACCCCGGGGCGCGGCCGCGCGATCGTCGCGCAGACCGAGCTGGGACAGGAGGCCGGCGAGCACGCTCTTGTGGATGCCGTCCGCTTGCGCGCCCGCGATCGGGCCGGTCGCGGGCTCGCCGCGCTCGACCGTCAGACCGGTGTCCTCCGCGACCCCGGTGAGCTGACGGACGAGGTCCTGCCACTCCCGGACTCGCACGAAGTTCAGGAACTCGGCCCGGCAGCGGCGGCGGAACGCGCTCGACGACAGGTCCCGGCGCTGCGTCTCGAGGTGGTTCCAGAGGTTCAGCAGGGCCAGGAGGTCGCTGGTCGGGTCCGCGAACCGGGCGTGCTGCTGGTCCGCCTCCCCGCGCCGCTCGGCGGGTCGCTCGCGCGGGTCCTGCACGGTCAGGCCCGCCACGATCGCGACCACGTCGCGCGTGCTGCCGTGCCGCTTCGATTCGAGCAGCATGCGGCCGAAGCGGGGGTCGATGGGGAGGCGGGCGAGGTCGCGGCCCACCTTCGTCAGCGACGGCGGCTCGCCGCCCTTCGCCTCCCGGATCGCGCCCAGCTCGTGGAGCAGGTCGAGCCCGGCCTTCACCCCGCGGGAGTCCGGCGGCGTGAGGAAGGGGAACCGCTCGATCTCGCCGAGCCCCAGCGACAGCATCTGCAGGATCACGGCCGCGAGGTTCGTGCGGAGGATCTCCGGGTCGGTGTACTCGGCCCGGCGCGCGAAGTCCTCCTCCGCGTACAGCCGCACCGCGATGCCGGCGCTCGTGCGCCCCGCGCGCCCGGCGCGCTGGTTCGCGGAGGCCTGCGAGATCGCCTCGATCGGCAGCCGCTGCACCTTCGCCCTGGCGGAGTACCGGGAGATGCGCGCCGTGCCACCGTCGATCACGGCCCGGATGCCCGGCACGGTGAGGCTCGTCTCGGCGACGTTCGTCGCGAGCACGATCCGGCGGCCCACGCCCGCGATGCCGCTGCGCTCAAACACGCGGTGCTGCTCGGCGGCGGAGAGGCGGCCGTAGAGGGGGAGCACCTCGGTGGGGCGGGTGCGCCCGGCGTATCGGCCGTTCAGCGCGTCGGCGACGTCGCGGATCTCGCTCTCGCCGGACAGGAACACGAGCACGTCGCCGCCCGGCATGTCCCGCTCGAGCTCGTCCAGGGCCTCCTGGATCCCGGTGATCAGATCGCGGTCCTCGGAGCCGCCCGGATCCGGGTCGTCCTCATCGTCCCCGGCGTCCTCCCGTTGTCCTGAGGCTCTCGAAGGGGCGACGAGCGGCCGGTACCGGATCTCGACCGGGTAGGTGCGCCCCGACACCTCCACGATCGGCGCGGGCTTCCCCTCCGCGTCCGCGAAGTGCGCGGCGAACTTCTCGACGTCGATGGTGGCGGACGTCACGATGATCTTCAGATCCGGTCGGCGGGGGAGGAGGCGCTTGAGGTAGCCGAGCAGGAAGTCGATGTTGAGGCTGCGCTCGTGCGCCTCGTCGAGCACGATCGTGTCGTATCGGCGCAGGTCGCGGTCGCGCCGGATCTCGGCGAGCAGGATGCCGTCGGTCATCAGCCTGATGCGGGTGTCGGGCCCGGAGGTGTCGGTGAACCGCACCGAGAAGCCGACCAGACCGCCGAGCGGCACGTCCAGCTCCTCCGCGATGCGCTCTGCGATCGTGCGGGCCGCGATGCGGCGCGGCTGCGTGTGCGCGATGGAGGTGCGGCCGAGCTCGAGGCAGATCTTCGGCAGCTGGGTCGTCTTGCCCGACCCGGTCTCGCCCGCGACGATCACGACCTGGTTCCCGCCGATCGCCGCGCCGATCTCGCCGCGCATGGCGCTGACGGGCAGCTCCGGCGGGTAGGTGATCGCCGGGGTCGAGACAGTCATGGAGCTTGTAGTCTGACGGGTTCCGTTTCGAAGGTGCACCATCCCGCGGGGGGCGCGACGCGTCGGCTTCTTGATCGGGCGGCATCGAGGCAGCACACGGCGCGCTCACAGTTTGCGGTCAGCCGAGTCAGAGACTCTGGGGACGTCTTGAAAGGACGGTTTCTGTGAGCATCATCATCTTCCTCGTCGTCGGGATCATCGCCGGCTTCATCGCTCGCGCGGTCGTCCCCGGTCGTCAGAACATGGGCATCCTCGCGACGCTCATCCTCGGAGTCGTCGGTTCGTTCATCGGGGGCCTGATCCTCTCGTTCCTCCCCGGTGGCGAGCCGTTCCCCTCGTTCAACCCGGCCGGCCTCATCGGCTCGATCATCGGGGCGATCGTCGTGCTGCTGGTCTACCTCGCCGTCCGGCGGCGCACTGCCGCCTGAGATCGACCCGTGAAAGACCCCGCCCGTCACACGTGCGGGGTCCTTCTTCGTCCGCTCGACGTCCACCCATCCCCGCCGGGTAGACCTGCACCGTGAGCAACAGCATCCCGCAGGGCCCAGGACCCGAGTTCGGTTCCGACGTCGACGCGACCCCGATCGTCGACGAAACCGAGGCGATCGCAGAGGCCCTCGACGAGGAGGCGGCGCAACTCGAGCGCGAGGGTGACGACGGCACCATCGACATCAGCGAGCCCGAGGGCCCGGAGCTGACCGCGAACAACGACGACATCAGCTGAGATCCCGTGGCCGCCCGCCTCGCCGACGCCGTCAGCCCCTACCTCCGGTCGCACGCGGGGAACCCGGTCGACTGGTACCCGTGGGGCGAGGCGGCGTTCGCCGAGGCGCGCCGGCGCGACGTGCCCGTGCTCGTCTCGATCGGGTACGCGACCTGCCACTGGTGCCACGTCATGGCCAGGGAGAGCTTCAGCGACCCGGACCTCGCCGCGTCGCTGAACGCGCGGTTCGTGGCGATCAAGGTCGACCGGGAGGAGCACCCGGAGGTCGACGCCGCGCTCCTCGCCGCGGCCGGGGCGTTCACGCAGCAGCTCGGCTGGCCGCTCAACGTGTTCGTGACTCCGGAGGGCCGCGCGTTCCACGCCGGCACGTACTCGCCGCCACGGCCGGCGCCGGGGCATCCCTCGTTCCGGCAGGTGCTCGACGCGGTCGAGGAGGCGTGGGTCGAACGCCGCGGCGAGGTGGAGGCGTCCGCCGCCGGTCTGGCCGCCGCGCTCGAGCAGGCGGTGGCCGACGCGCCTCCTGTCTCGCCGGTGACCCCGGAGGCGCTCGCGACCGTCGTCGACGAGCTCGCCGGGTTCGAGGACCGGCAGCACGGCGGCTTCGGCGGCGCCCCGAAGTTCCCCGTCGCGCCGCTGCTGGTCACCGCGCTCGCGCTCGGCCGGTCGCCGCTGCTCGACCCGGAGCGACGGGGTGCGGCCGAGGGCGTCGCGCGCCGCGCGCTCGCCGCGATGCGCGACGGCGGCCTCCGCGACGCGATCGAGGGCGGCTTCTTCCGCTACGCCGTCCGCCGCGACTGGTCCGAGCCGCATTACGAGCGGATGCTCACCGACAACGCGCTGCTGCTCCGCGCCTACGCCGGGATCGGCGACCGCGAGACCGCTGCCGGCATCGTCCGCTTCCTGCGCGACGTGCTGCGCAGGCCGAGCGGCGCGTTCGGGTCGGCGCAGGACTCCGAGAGCCTGGTCGACGGCGAGCGCAGCGAGGGCGGCTACTACGCGCTGGACGCGGACGGGCGCCGCTCCCAGCCGCCGCCTGCGGTCGACGGCAAGGTGCTCACCGGCTGGAACGGGCTCGCGGTCGGGGCGCTCGCCGCGGCCGGTGCGCGGCTCGGCGAGCCCACCTGGATCCGGCTCGCCGTCGACGCGGCCGAGGCGGTGCTGGCCGCGAACCGCCGCGACGGGCGCCTGCTCCGAGCGAGCCTCGACGGCCGCCCCTCCGACGCGGTCGCGACACTGGAGGACCACGGCGGCCTCGCCGACGGGCTGCTCGAGGTCGCCCTCGCGGCGGGGCGGCCGGATCTCGCGGTCACGGCTCGGGAGCTGGTCGACGCCTGCCTGCGCGACGGCGTGCTCGTCGGGCCGGACACCGATCCGACGCTCGCCGCGCTCGGCGTGGCCGGCGGCTCCGACGTGACGGAGGGAGTGGTGCCGTCCGGGCAGACCGCCATCGCATCCGCGGCCTGGCGGCTGCACCTGATGACCGGCGAGGCCCGGTACCGGGACGCCGCGGCGGCGACCGTCGGACCGCTCGCCGCAGCCGCGCTGCAGCGGCCGATCGGTTACGGCGCCGCGCTCGGCCTCGGTCTCGCGATGGCCGAGCCGATCCGGCAGGTCGTCGTGATCGGCCCCTCCGGCGCGCTGGTGGACGCGGCCCGCGCGCTGCCGAACTCGATCTTCATCGCACTCGACGACGATGCGGCCGAGGGTTTCGCGGCGGCGGGGTTCGAGCTGCTGGAGGGTCGGCGCAGCACGGCGGGCGCGGCGACGGCCTACGTCTGCCGCGACTTCGTCTGCCGCCTCCCGGTCACGGACCCGGCCGCCCTCTGACCCAGCGCGGACTTGCCACTCGACGCCCATTCTCGGCGACGGAAAGGGCATCCAGTGGCAAGTCCGCGCCCCGGCTGAGCTTGGAGGCGCGGCTGGCAGGGTGGAGGCATGCCTGACATCCCCCTTCTCTCCGGTCCCGACGGCGCCCGCATCCCCGCGATCGGCCTCGGCACCTACGACCTCCGCGGCGCGGACGGCGTCACGCAGACGGCGTCGGCGATCGCCGCCGGCTACCGCCTGCTCGACACCGCGTTCAACTACGACAACGAGGGCGCCGTCGGGCGGGCGATCGCCGAGGCGGCCGTGCCGCGCGAGAGCCTCGTCTACTCGACGAAGCTGCCCGGCCGGTACCACCGGCACGACCTCGCCAGGTGGGCGATCGAGGAGAGCCTGTTCCGCAGCGGGCTCGACCGCCTCGACATGGTGTTGATCCACTGGCCGAACCCGCGGATCGGCCTCTACGCCGAAGCGTGGAGGGCGCTGGTGGAGGCCCGGGAGGCCGGCCTCGTGACCATGATCGGCGTCTCCAACTTCCTGCCCGAGCACCTCGACCGGATCATCGGTGACACCGGCGTGACCCCGGTGCTCAACCAGATCCTGGTCAACCCCTACGTGCCGCACGACGAGTGGCGCGCCGCCGACGCCGAACGCGGGATCCTCACCGAGGGCTACTCGCCGCTCGGCAACGGCACCGACCTGGTGCAGAACGGGTCCGTCACCCGGATCGCCGCCGCGCACGAGGTCAGCCCCGCCCGCCTCCTGCTCGCCTGGGCCGTGACGATCGGCGTGATCCCGCTCCCCAAGTCGGCCACGGCGTCGCGGCAGGCGGAGAACCTCGACGTGTTCGACATCGAGCTGACGGGTGACGAGCTGGAGGAGCTGGCGAGCCTGGCGCGCGCGGGCGGCGCGGACCCGCTGACCCACGAGGAGCTCTGAGCCAGCACGACGTCAGCGACGTCGCGGTGACCCGGGCGGCTCGTGCCACCCGGGTCACCGCGCGGGCCCGCGTCAGTCGGCGGAGCGGACCGGCGTGGCGGTCAGCTGGACCGGCTGCTTCAGCGCTGCGAGCCGCGCCTCGATCTCGGTCTGCGTGCCGAGGTCCTCCAGGCTCTCGAACTGCTGGTCCAGGCTCGACGACGCCAGCTCCTGCTGACCCATCACCTTCGCCTCCTCGCGGCGGACCTTCTCGTCGAAGCGCCCGAGCTCGCTGGTCGGGTCGCCCAAGTCGATCGACTTCATCGCGCCCAGCACCTGCGACTGCGCGGAGGCGGTCTTCGACCTGGCGACCAGCTCGTTCCGCTTCGAGCGCAGCTGGTCCAGCTTCTGCCGCATGCCGTCGAGGCCCTGCTTCAGCTTGTCGACGACCTCGTTCTGCGAGGCGATGGTCGGTTCGGCGTCCTTCGCCTCCTTCTCGGACTGCAGCTGCTTGCCGATCGCGACCTTCGCCAGGTTGTCGAACTTGTCGGCGTCGGTGGCGTTGCCGGAGGAGCGCAGCTGGTCGGCCTTCGCGGACGCGGCCAGGGCCTTGCGACCCCAGTCGTTCGCCGCGTTGACGTCCTCGGTGTGGTCCTGCTCGAGCATGCGCAGGTTGCCGATCGTCACCGCGACGGCCTCCTCCGCCTCCGCGATGCTGTTCGTGTAGTCGCGGACCAGCTGGTCCAGCATCTTCTCCGGATCCTCGGCCTGATCGATGAGCGAGTTGACGTTCGCGCGGACGAGGCTCGAGATGCGGCCGAAGATCGACTGCTTCACCATGTGTGGGTTCCCTTTCGTAGATGTTCAGTGGGTCTGTCGCTGTGGGGTACGGGGAGTCAGAAGGAGCCGCCGCCGCCTCCGCCGCCGCCCCCGCCGCCGAAGCTGCCTCCGCCGCCGAAGCCGCCTCCGCCTCCGCCTCCCCAGCCGCCGCCACCGCCGCCGGCCCAGCCGCCGCCTCCGCCGTGGTTGCCACCACCGAGGATCCCACCGAGCACGCCGGCGATCACGGCGCCGGTGACGAGGTCGCCGCCGCGGCTGCCTCCTCCGCCGCCGAAGCCGCCGCCCCGGAAGTCGTCGATGTCGCGCTGCGCCAGGTCGGACGCCTCGTTCGCGAGCGCGAGCGCGTGCTGCGCCGAGGCGAGTGCGTCGATGGGGTCGGAGGCCTGCAGGGCGTCCGCGCGGTCCAGCTCCCGCTGCGCCTCGCTGAGACGGGTGCGGGCCTCGCTGCGGATCCCGCCCCGGCGGTTCTCGATGTAGCGGCGCGCGTCCCTGGTCGCCTGCTGCGCGGACTCGATGGCGCGCGGCAGCGTCGCGACCGCGCGGGACAGGCGCTGCTGCCGGTCCCGGATGGGCGCCATCGCGCGCTCGAGCCGGCCGTTGGCCTGCTCCACGGTCGCGAGGCCGGCGGAGGGCGCTTGCAGGTCGGCGGTCTCGATCGCCGCCCGAGCGGCGGCGACCGCGGCGACGAGCTCCGTGTCCTTGGCACCGGCGCGCTGCGCCTCCGCGATGTCGCTCCTGGTGTCCGCGACCGCGGCGTCGAGCTGGCGCTTCGTGGCCATGAACTCCGCCGGCGCGGACACGATGCCGTTCAGCAGCTCTGCGGCCTGACCCAGCGCCTGCTGCGCGGTGCGGAGCGCGACCGCCCCGCCGCCCGCTGCGGCCGCGGACTCCGCCTCGGTGAGCGCGTCGCCGGTGAGCTTCAGGAGCTCATCGGCCTGCTCGAGGTCGTCGGCGGCACCACGGACGGCGTCGTCGCCGAACCGGCTCCGGATCGTCTCGAGCGCCTTCGTCGCCTCCGCGGACCTGGCCTGCAGCTGCGTGCGCTGCTGCGACGCTGCGGGAACGGCGGTCGGCAGCTGCTGCTCCAGCTTGCGCAGGTCGTCGAACGCCGTGGTCTGCGCCGAGAGCGTCTTCTCCGCGTCGGCGCAGAGCGCGATGATCCGCTCGGTCATCTCGCGCTTCTGCTCCGGCGTCTCGGGGACGTCGTCGTCGAGCTGCTGCCGGATGGCGAAGGCGTCACGGGCGCGCTGCTTCGCGACGGTCAGCGCCTCCGAGAACGGTTGCGCGGCGTGATCGCCGAACTCCGCGACGGCGAAGCCCAGCTCCTGCTCGCTGGTCGTCAGGTCGTCGTCGAGCGCGATGAGCGCCCGGCTGGCCTTCTGGTCGAGCTCCTTCTGGTCGACGGGAGGCGGTCCGGCGGTGGCGCCGCCATCCCCACCCACCTGGGCGCGCTGCTTCGAACGGCGCCGCAGGACGGAGACGACCACGATGATCACGACGATCAGCGCGACGACGAGGAACAGCGTGATGAACCCGCTCGCACCCGACCCGCCGCTCGTCGACCCGCCGTCGGTGGTCGTGCCGCCGCCGCTCTGCGCCTGCTCGAGCCCGGACGCGAAGGCCTGCACACCGCCGGCCCAGTCGTTGCTGCCGAACTGCGGCTCGAGGTCGCTCGTCGCGACCTGCTGCACGTCACCCTGGGAGAGCGGGAAGTCGTCGGAGGCCCAGAAGCCGTAGGTGCGGGACTGCGTCGCGACGGCCAGCACCAGCGTCTGCCCCGGGCTGTCGGCCGACTGCTCGACCGCCTGCGCCCAGCCGGTGCGATCTGACGGATCCGTGAACGTCTTCACGAACACGACGCGCAGATCGGAGCCGGTCGCCGCGTTGTACGCATCGATCGAGTCGGCGGTCGTCGTCTCCTCGCTCGACGAGAGGACATCCGAGCTGTCGATCAGATGGGATCCTCCGAGGTCGACGGGCGAGTCCGCCCACGCCGCCGAGGCGCCTCCTGCCGTCAGCAGCGCCGCCATGGCGAGGCCGAGCGTCACGCGGTGCAGTCGCATCCCGTCCCTCCTGGAACCACCGGATGGTACCGGGATCGCCCGATCGCTCGATGTGCTCCGGCCATGGACCGATGCAAGGATCGTGCCTGGACGAGGAGGTCATCATGGGGTTCCCGAGCGGGTTCGTGTTCGGCAGCGCGACGGCGTCGTACCAGATCGAGGGTGCGGTGGCGGAGGACGGCAGGCAGCCGTCCATCTGGGACGTGTTCAGCCACACGCCGGGGAAGACGCTCGGCGGCGACACCGGTGACGTGGCCGACGACCACTACCACCGGCTCGACGAGGACCTCGACCTGATGCAGTCGCTGGGGCTGCAGGCCTACCGCTTCTCCGTCGCGTGGCCGCGGGTGGTGCCGACCGGCAGGGGTGCGACGAACCAGGCGGGGCTCGACTTCTACGACCGGGTCGTCGACGGGCTGCTGGCTCGCGGCATCGCCCCGATCGCGACGCTCTACCACTGGGACCTGCCGCAGGCGCTCGAGGACGAGGGCGGCTGGACGGTCCGCTCGACGGCGGAGGCATTCGGCGACTACGCCGGTGTCGTCGCAACGGCGCTCGGCGACCGGGTCGACACGTGGACGACGCTGAACGAGCCGTGGTGCGCGGCGTTCCTCGGCTACGCGGCCGGGGTGCACGCCCCTGGTCGCT
Source organism: uncultured Amnibacterium sp. (assembly GCF_964244015.1). Lineage (NCBI taxonomy): Bacteria > Bacillati > Actinomycetota > Actinomycetes > Micrococcales > Microbacteriaceae > Amnibacterium > uncultured Amnibacterium sp. The sequence goes on from NZ_CAXTHO010000051.1 coordinate 17,603, forward strand.
CCGACCCGCTCGCCGCGCTGCAGGCGGCGCACCACCTCAACCTCGCGCACGGGCTCGGCGCGCAGGCGGTCAGAGCCGTGCTGCCCGACGCGAAGATCTCGATCACCCTGAACCTGCACGTGTTCCGGCCGGAGGGCCCGACGGGTGCGGAGGCGGCCCGGCGGGTGGACGCGGTCGGGAACCGGGTGTTCCTCGGTCCCATGCTCGACGGGGCATATCCCGCGGATCTGCTCGAGGACACGGCGACGATCACCGACTGGTCCTTCGTGCAGGACGGCGACCTGGAGGCCATCCACCAGCCGGTCGACGTGCTCGGCGTCAACTACTACTCCACCTCCCGGGTGCGGCTGCACGACGGCGGACGGGTCTCCGGCCGCAACGACGGGCCCGGCGGCGACGCGAACCCGTGGCCGGGAGCCGATGCCGTCGAGTTCCTGCCGCCCGAGGGCCCGCTGACCGACATGGGCTGGAACATCGACCCGGCCGGGCTGACCGAGCTGCTCGTCTCGCTGCACGAGCGCTACCCGGACCTGCC
>NZ_CAXTHO010000052.1:0-16186 GCF_964244015.1 uncultured Amnibacterium sp.
GCGATCACCGGCTGGGTCTACGAGTACTACCGGGGCTACTCCGCCCACTGAGCACGTCGAGCGACGTCGATCCCGGGGGTACCGCCTCCGAGATCGACGTTTCTTCGCTGGATCGATGGAGCGCTTCGATCAGGGACGGCGAGGTTCTCGGACGAAGTTCGGTCAGATGCGATCGAGGAACCCGCGCTGGCCCACGATGAGCCAGTTCCGCGCCTCCTCCGGCGTCATCCACGCCAACCGGTCGAGTTCCGGCACCTCGAAGGTACGGCCGCCCCGCGTCATCGAGAAGGTGCCCGGTAGGAACGCCTCGACATCCACGTCCGACTCGACGAGGAACAGCCGCACCGTCTTCCCCGATCGCTGCTGCTCCTCGCCCAGGTCCCGACACGGCGGCGGGGGAGGACTGATACCCGTCTCCTCCTGGAACTCACGCAGAGCGGCCGCCAGGGGTTGCTCGCCGCCCTCCACCTCACCTTTCGGGAACGTCCAGGCCGCCTGGTCCTTCCTCGCCCAGAACGGACCGCCCATGTGACCGATCAGCACCTGCACGACGGGCGACCGACGAACGAGAAGGAGGCCGGCGCTCTGACGAGCGGCGGCCTCCTTCACGGATCTGTCAGCGATCAGTGATGCTTGGCGATCTCGAGCTCCGTCGACGTGACCGGCTCGATGCGGTCCTCGAAGAACAGGCGGCTCGCGACGGCGCGGACACGCTCGGTCACCGGGATCCGCCCGGCGGCGTTCGGCCGGATCATCAGCGGCTCGAAGTCGTCGAAGCTCACCAGCTTCCAGCGCTCGTAGTCGTCGACCTGCTCGTGCACCTCGATGTACTCGCCGCCCGGCAGCCGGACGATCCGTCCGGACTCGTACCCGTGGAGCACGATCTGGCGGTCCTTCTTCTGCAACGCGAGGCACACCCGCTTCGTGACGAAGAACGCCAGCACCGGGCCGAGGATCAGCAGGAACTGCAGGATCGTGATCACGCTCTCGATCGACAGCATGAAGTGCGTCGCCACGATGTCGGAGCTCGCCGCCGCCCACAGCACCGCGTAGAAGGTGACGCCGGCTGCACCGATCGCCGTGCGGCTCGGCATGTTCCTCGGACGGTCCGCGATGTGGTGCTCGCGCTTGTCGCCGGTCACCCACGCCTCGATGAACGGGTAGGCGAGGACCAGCACGATGAACACGCCGACCACGATCAGCGGGAACAGGATGTTGAGCGAGTATGTCGTGTTGAAGAGCACGAACTCGGTCGGCACCCCGCCGGGCCCGCCCAGCCAGCCCGGCATCAGCCGGAGCGCGCCGTCGGCGAAGCCGATGTACCAGTCCGGCTGGGTTCCTGCGGAGACGGGCGAGGGGTCGTACGGGCCGTACGTCCAGATCGGGTTGATCGTGAAGAACGCGCCCATCAGCATCACGACGCCGAACACGATGAAGAAGAACCCACCGGCCTTCGCCGCGTACACGGGCAGAACCGGGTAGCCGATCACGTTCTCGTTCGTGCGGCCGGGGCCCGCGTACTGCGTGTGCTTGTGGGTGACCACGAACACGAGGTGCAGCGCGATGAACGCCAGCACAGCGGCGGGCAGCAGCAGGATGTGCAGCGCGTAGAGGCGGCCCACGATGGCGGTTCCGGGGAACTCGCCGCCGAACAGGAACCAGCTGGTCCAGCTGCCGACGAACGGGATGCCTCGGAGCAGGCCGTTGATGATCGCGAGCCCGTTGCCGGAGAGCAGGTCGTCGGGCAGCGAGTACCCGGTGAACCCCTCCGCCATCGCGAGGATGAACAGCACGAAGCCGATGGACCAGTTCAGTTCACGCGGCTTGCGGAACGCTCCGGTGAAGAAGATCCGCAGCATGTGCAGGCCGATGGCGGCGACGAACAGCAGTGCCGCCCAGTGATGCACCTGCCGGATCAGCAGACCGCCGCGGATCTCGAACGAGATGTGCAGCGACGACTGCATCGCCGCCGACATGTCGAGGCCCTTGAGCGGCCCGTAAGAGCCGTTGTAGACGACCTCGGCCATCGATGCCTGGTAGAAGAAGGTCAGGAACGTGCCCGTCAGCAGGATGATGACGAAGCTGTACAGGGCGACCTCGCCCAGCATGAACGACCAGTGGTCCGGGAAGATCTTCCGCCCGAACTCCTTGACGACGTAGCTGATGCCGGTCCGCTCGTCGACGTAGCGAGAGGCCCAGCCGGTCACCCCGCCGGAGCGACGGTCCTCCGCGGGCGTCGTCGGGTCGTAGTGGATGGTGTCAGGCGCTGTAGTCACCGCGTCGCTCCCAGAAGCTCGGTCCTACTGGTTCGTGGAAGTCGCTGCGAGCGACCAGGTAGCCCTCGCTGTCCACCGTGATGGGCAGCTGCGGCAGCGGGCGGACGGCCGGTCCGAAGATCACTGCCGCCTCCCGCGTGATGTCGAATTGAGACTGGTGGCACGGGCACAGCAGGTGGTGCGTCTGCTGCTCATACAGAGCAACCGGACAGCCGACGTGGGTGCAGATCTTCGAGTACGCGACGATCCCGTTGTAGTTCCAGTTCGCGCGATCCGCCGACACCTGCAGGTCGCCAGGCTCGAGGCGCATCAGCAGCACCGCGGCCTTGTCCTTCTGCTCGAGCTTGTCCTCGGTCTCCAGCAGCCCTTCGGGGATGACGTGGAACACCGAGCCGATCGTGACGTCGGACGCTCGGATCGGGTCGCCAGTGGGGTCCTTGGTCAGGCGGATGCCTTCCTTCCAGAACGTGTGGCTGTACGCCTCACCCGGTGTGCCCACGGCGGGGCCCAGGTCGCGGAACAGGAAGATCGCCGGGAACGGGAGCGCGGCGAAGGAGGCGATCATCGCGTTGCGGATCAGCACGCGGCGGTTGAAGCCCGATTCGCGGTCAGCGGTGCGGAAGATCTCGACCGCCCTCGCCTGCACGGGCGGCGTGCCGTTGACCGGGTGCCGGATGTCGATGCCCTCGTGGTCGACCATCAGCACCTTGGCCCAGTGGACCGCGGCGATCCCGATCGCGAGCAGCGCGAACGACAGGCCGAGACCGATGAACACGTTGTTGAGCCGCACCGAGCCGAGATCGTCCGGCTTGATCGGGAACGCGAAGTACGCGGTCATCGCGAAGATCGAGCCGAGCAGCGAGACGTAGAACAGCGCCACGATGATCCGCTCGGCCCGCCGGGCCGCCTTCGGGTCCGTGTCCGTCACCCGGATGTGGTGCGGAGGCAGGCCGGGATTCTGCAGGGCGTCGGCCCGCTCGACCGCCGTGCCGGGGCTGCGCGTCGTGGTGGTGCCGCCGCCGACCGGGATCAGTTCTGTGGGTTCGTCGTTCGCCATCGTTGAAGTCCTAGTTCGCCTTCGCCGTCAGCCACACCGTGAACGCGATGATCGCGCCGAGGCCGAAGATCCAGAGGAAGAGTCCCTCGGCGACCGGGCCGAGGCTGCCGAGCTCGAAGCCGCCGACGCCCGCGTCCGTGTTCTGGGACTTGAGCGCCGTGATGATGTCCTGCTTCTCCTGCGGCGTGATGTTGTCGTCGTTGAAGACCGGCATGTTCTGCGGGCCGGTCAGCATCGCCTCGTAGATGTGCGCGGGGCTCGTGTCCTGCAGGTTCGGCGCGTACTTGCCCTCGGTGAGCGCTCCGCCGGCGCCGGCCACGTTGTGGCACATGGCGCAGTTGATCCGGAACAGCTCGGCGCCCTTGGTCGCGTTGCCCGTCAGCGCGAGGTCGCTCGCGGCGGGGATGCCGGGGCCGGGGGAGATGGAGGCGACGTAGGCCGCCATCTGGAGCGTCTGGGTCTCACCGAAGACGCGGGGCTTCACGACCGCCTGCGGTGCGTCCTGCGCGAGCGGCATTCGCCCGGTGCCGACCTGGAAGTCGACCGAGGCAGCACCGACGCCGATGAGCGACGGTCCCGCCTCCGAGCCCGCCAGGTTCAGCCCGTGGCACGTGGCGCAGTTCGATGCGAACAGCTTCTTGCCCTCGGCGATGCTCTGCGCGCTCGTCAGGTCGACGCTGGCGTTCGCCGGGCTCGTCGCCGTGAACAGGGCGTACGCCCCGCCGGTCAGGAGCAGGCCGGTCAGCACCAGCGCCACGCTCGCGAGGGGCGACCGGCGCCCTCGCCTGCGACGTCGCCGTGTCGTGTCGTCGGAGTTCATCGTCGCCATTCTCACGCCGCCTGCAGCACGTAGATGACCAGGAACAGGCCGATCCACACGACGTCGACGAAGTGCCAGTAGTACGAGACGACGATCGCGGTCGTCGCCTCCTTGTGCCCGAAGTTCTTGACCGCGTAGGCGCGGCCGATGGTGAGCAGGAACGCGATCAGGCCGCCCGTCACATGCGCGCCGTGGAAGCCGGTGGTGAGGAAGAAGGCCGAGCCGTAGGCGGAGGAGTCGATCCTGATGCCCTCGCCGATGAGCGTCGCGTACTCCCAGACCTGACCGGCGACGAAGATGGCGCCGAGCGCGTAGGTGAGGAAGAACCACTCCGTCATGCCCCACTGGGACGGGCGCCACCCGGTCGAGCGCGACTGGAGGCGTTCGGCGGCGAAGACGCCGAACTGGCAGGTGAACGAGCTGGAGACGAGGATCAACGTGTTCACCGCGGCGTAGGGCACGTTGAGCCGCTCGACGGATGCCGTCCACAGCTCGGGCTGCGACGTCTTCAGCGTGAAGTAGATGGCGAAGAGGCCCGCGAAGAACATCACCTCGCTGCCGAGCCAGACGATGGTCCCCACCGCGACCGGATTCGGGCGGTTCACCGCCGGGGTGTTCGCGCTCTGAAGTACCGACGCACTGCTCACGTTCTTATTATGACGTCTCGGGGCTCCTCCCAGGCCGATCTTCGACACGTTGTCGAAGAGTTTCGCGGCCTGAGGGGGCGGGGCGCGCCATCGGTAGGCTCCGACCGTGTCCGACTCGCTCGACTGGCCGCAGCTGATCTCCTCCCTGCTCGCGGGACGCGACCTCCTGGTGGCCGACGCGACGTGGGCGATGCAGCGGATCGTGACGGGTGAGGTGTCGTCGGCGACGCTCGCCGGCTTCCTCGTGGCGCTCCGCGCGAAGGGCGAGACCGTCGACGAGATCGTCGGGTTCCGGGACGCGATCCTCGCCAACGCGCGGCCGCTGCCGCTTCCCGCTCGGGCGCTGGACCTGGTCGGGACCGGCGGCGACGGCTTCAGGACCGTGAACGTGTCGACGACGGCCGCGATCGTCGTCGCCGCATGCGGGGTGCCGGTCACGAAGCACGGGAACCGCGCTGCGACCTCCGCGTCCGGCGCGAGCGATGTGCTCGGGGTGCTGGGCGTCGACCTCGGGCTGGACGGCGACGGGCTCGCCCGGGTGTTCGCCGAGGTCGGCATCACCTTCGTCTGGGCCGCGGCGTTCCACCCGGGCTTCCGGCATGCGGCGGAGGCGCGCAGCGCGCTCGGTGTACCGACGGTGTTCAACTTCCTCGGGCCCCTGGTCAACCCCGCACGACCCGACGCGAACGTGATCGGCGTCGCCTCGGCGGCGGTCGTGCCGCTGGTGACCGGCGTGCTGCAGACGCGGGGGGCGACCGCGCTCGTGGTGCGCGGCGACGACGGGCTCGACGAGCTCTCGACCACGGGTCACAGCAGGATCCGCGAGGTGTCCGCGGGCGCGGTGACGGAGCACGACGTGCACCCCTCCGACGTGGGCCTGCCGGTCGCGCGCATGGACGACCTGCGCGGCGGGACGCCCGAGCACAACGCGGACATTCTGCGGCGCGTCCTCGCGGGGGAGGGCGGCCCGATCCGGGACATCGTGCTGCTGAACGCGGCCGCCGGACTGGTCGCCTGGGACCTCTACCAGGACCAGTCGAACGCGGAGCGCCCGATGGCGAAGCGGCTGACCGGTGCGATCGAGCGCGCGGCACGATCGATCGACTCCGGGGCGGCGACGGCGAAGCTCGACGCCTGGATCGCCGCGACGCGCAGCACCTCAGCAGGCTGACCCGTTCCGTTCCGGCAGCCGTCGTCCGTTCCGGCAGCGGATCTCGCCGAACAGCGCTGCCGGAAGGGACGGACGCTACCGGAAGGGACGCGGTCAGTCGGCGAGTGCAGCGAAGACGGCTGCTTCGACGACCGGCCACTCGAAGAGCACCTTCCGCCACGTGAAGCGGAGCGACCGGTACCGGGTGGTGGCCGCGACCAGGTCACGGTGACGGTCGCGCTCGAATGACTCGTCGTCGTCGTGCCACTCCCTGCCGTCGAGCTCGACAATGAGCCGGCCTTCGACCAGCAGGTCGACCTCTCCGATGCCGTCGAGCGTCGGATGGACGACGACGCGCAGGCCCGCCAGTCGGAGGAGGTACCGCGCGATCGTCTCGATGCCCGAGTCGGCGCGGCCGTCGGCTGCGAGGACCACGGGACCGAGCCGGGCCGGGAGGCGGGCGGCGAGCGCGGGGAGATCGGCCTCGCGGACGAAGCGGTGGTGGGGGGCGGAATCGAGAGTCGCCAGCGCGTGCTCCGGCGGTAGGGATCGGAACGCATGCTCGAGCATGGTCAGCGCCGGCGCGACCCCGAAGGGAGCGGCCGCGTCGATGCTCTCGGGCGCCGTGGGATGCAGGACCACCGCCGACGTCCGACCGAACGGGAGCGCGCCGTCGTCGGGGTCGTGCAGGCGCGTGGTCGTCCGTCGGAACGCGACGTGCAGGCGGTCGTGCTCGGGCCGGTGCGGGCGGATGCGCGGGCGACCTGGCGGCAGGTCCGGCGGGGTCCAGAGACCGATCACGGACGCTGCAGTGATCGACGTCGCGACACCGCCGGTGCGTGCCGCCCGGAGCAGGAGCGGCGGCGTCGAAGGCGTGGCGAGCAGTCCGCGCCGAACGACGATCAGGAGGTCCCCGTTCGACGGCGCGGCGGATATCCCGCTTCGACTTCCCGCGTGCGAGCAGGTCGGCGGTGGTCCAGAACGTGCGCATGGCGGCGAGCGTGGCCGGTGGGACGGTGCATTGGGCCGTCCCGGAGCCGGTTGTGGATGGATCCGGCCTGTGGAGGAGAGGATTCGCCCCTGCACCGTCGAGTCGGCGGCGGACACGGTCCCTTCCGGCAGTCATGGTGCCTTCCGGCAGCGCGCATGGACGATCCGGGCTGCCGAAAGGACCGGATGCTGCCGGAACGGACGAGGGGCCGGGCTCCTTGCGGAACCCGGCCCCTCGGTCACGCGAAGGTGCTACTGGACGTCGCCGTCGACCCAGTCGAAGGTCTTGGTGACGGCCTTCTTCCAGAGGCGGTACTGGCGCTGGCGCTCGTCCTCGTCCATCGAGGGCTCCCAGCGCTTGTCCTCCTGCCAGTTCTTCCGCAGGTCGTCGAAGTCCTTCCAGAAGCCGACCGCGAGGCCCGCGGCGTACGCGGCGCCGAGCGCGGTGGTCTCCGCGACGACGGGGCGCACGACGGGCACGCCGAGGATGTCGGCCTGGAACTGCATGAGCACCTCGTTCTGCACCATGCCGCCGTCGACCTTCAGCTCCAGCAGCGGATTGCCGGTGTCCGCGTTCACCGCGTCCATGACCTCCTTCGACTGGAAGGCCGTCGCCTCGAGCGCCGCACGGGCGATGTGGCCCTTGTTCACGAACCGGGTCAGGCCGACGAGGGCGCCGCGCGCCTCCGACTTCCAGTACGGCGCGAACAGGCCGGAGAACGCCGGCACGAAGTACGCACCGCCGTTGTCGTCGACTGTCGTCGCCAACTCCTCGATCTCCGGAGCGGAGCCGATCAGGCCGATGTTGTCCCGCAGCCACTGGACCAGCGAACCGGTCACGGCGACCGAGCCCTCCAGCGCGTAGTGCGGCTCGCCGCCACCCAGCTGGTAGGCCATCGTGGTCAGCAGGCCGTTGTCGCTGTGGACGATCTCGGTGCCGGTCGGGAAGATCAGGAAGTTGCCGGTGCCGTAGGTGTTCTTGGCCTCGCCGACCTCGAACGCGACCTGGCCGAACGTCGCGGCCTGCTGGTCGCCGAGGATGCCGGCGATCGGCACCTCGCGCAGCAGGCTGGAGGATTCGACAGTGCCGTAGACCTCCGACGAGCTCTTGATCTCGGGCAGCATCGACTTCGGCACGCCGAACACCTCGAGGATCGACTCGTCCCACGACAGCGTCTTCAGGTCCATGAAGAGGGTGCGGGAGGCGTTCGTCACGTCGGTCGCGTGCACGCCGCCGTCGGTGCCGCCGGTGAGGTTCCAGAGCACCCAGGTGTCGGTGGTGCCGAACAGCAGCTCGCCGTTGTCCGCCTTCTCGCGGGCGCCCTCGACGTTCTCGAGGATCCAGACGATCTTCGTGCCGGCGAAGTAGGTCGACAGCGGGAGGCCGACGGTGTCCTTGAACCGCTCGACGCCGCCGTCGGCTGCGAACCGGTCGACGATCGCCTGCGTCCTGGTGTCCTGCCAGACGATCGCGTTGTAGATCGGCTTGCCGGTCGCCTTCTCCCAGACGACCGCGGTCTCGCGCTGATTGGTGATGCCGACCGCGGCGACGTCGTGCCTGGTGATGTCCGCGCGGGACAGCGCCTGGCCGATCACCTCGCGGGTGTTCTTCCAGATCTCGGCCGGGTCGTGCTCGACCCACCCGGCTCTCGGGAAGATCTGCTGGTGCTCGAGCTGGCCGCTCGAGACGATCTTGCCCTCGTGGTCGAAGACGATCGCGCGGGTGGATGTGGTGCCTTGATCGATGGCGAGGATGTAGTCGGCCACGGGTACTCCTTCGTTCGTGGGTCGGTGGTTCGGGTGGGTAGGGATCAGTCGGCGGGCAGGGTGCGGTGCACCGTGAGCTGGTACAGCCCGCCACCGACGACGCCGCCGATGATCGGGGCGACGATCGGCACCCAGAAGTACGGGAAGCCGTTCTGGTCGACCCATGCTCCGTCGTACCCGCTGATCCACTCCATCAGCCGCGGGCCGAAGTCGCGGGCCGGGTTGATCGCGTAACCGGCGTCGGTGCCGAGCGCCAAGCCGATCCCGACGATCACGATCCCGACCGCGATGGCGGTGAGGGCGGGGGAGGGGTTCGCGCCGCGGGGGTCGGTGATCGCGAAGATGAGGAAGAGCAGCACCGCGGTGCCGACGATCTGGTCGAAGAACGCCAGCCCGACGGACACCTGCAGGGCGTTGTCGCCGTTGCCCGGCGAGGTCGAGAAGATGCCCTGCGTCGCGCCCGTCAGACCCGGGTCGATCGCGCCGATCGGGCCGCTGTAGACGATCCGGATCACGAGGGATCCGAGGAACCATCCGATCACCTGCGCGCCGATGTACGGCAGGATCCGGGCCTTCGGGAATCCCTTGAACAGTGCGACGGCGATGGTCACGGCCGGGTTCAGGTGCGCGCCGGTCGTCTTCGCCGCGACGAAGATGCCGAGGGTCACGCCGAGCCCCCACGACCAGGCGATGCTGTTGTGATCGCCCAGCTTCGCCGTGACGACCTGCGCCACGACACCGATGCCGAAGATCGCGATGATGGCGGACCCCAGCGCCTCCATGGCCATCTCGCCGAGCAGCGTCGGGTTCGTCGTCGGCGCGGCGTCCCCCATCCCGTCGAGGTTCGAACCGCCGAGTGCTGGGCGGCGGAAGCTGAGACGGCCTCCGGTCGGTCGCGTGGTGCTCATCCAAAACTCCTTCGTCTCGGTGGTGCCTCGTCCTCGGTGGCGTGCGGCGGGTCTCGTCACCGCTGGCCGAAGCTACTCCCGGAGGGTGGCCGCAGCGCAGGGTCTCCTCGGGGACCTGCACATGCGTGCACCCGGTATGTTCTCGAGGGCCGAGCACATCCGCGCGGAGTGCTCGCACGGACGTGCGCCACCGTCGACGACGACGAGGAGATCGAATTGACCGCGGAGACGCTCCGGACGACCGACGAGTGGCACGCTCGCGGCCCCAACCGGGCCGAGCAGGCGCTCACCGCCGCCCACCTCTATTACATGCAGGACCTCACGATGGAGGCGATCTCGAGGGAGCTGCACACCTCCCGCTCGTCGGTGTCGCGCCTGCTCAGCCATGCGCGGGAGACCGGACTGGTGGACATCCAGATCCGCTCGCCGCAGGAGTCGTCCGAGCACCTCGCGACCATGATCCGCACGCGGTATGGCGTAGCGGCGCACCTGGTGCCGATGCCCGACCACACGAGCGACGTCGACCGGCTGGAACGCGTCGCGATGTCCGCCGCCCGCCAGCTGGGCCGGTTCCTCGACGCGAACATGACGCTGGGCGTGGCATGGGGCTCCACGATGAGCGCGGTGAGCCGCCATCTGGTGCCGAAGGCCTTGAGCGGCACCGAGATCGTGCAGCTGAACGGTGCGGGCAACACCCGCACGACCGGGATCATCTACGCGAGCGAGATCCTCCGACGCTTCGGCCGGGCCTACGGCGCGCATGTGCAGCAGTTCCCGGTGCCGGCCTTCTTCGACGATCCCGAGACGAAGCGTGCGCTCTGGCGCGAGCGGAGCATGCGTCGGGTGCTGGAGGTGCAGGAGGGCATGCAGGTCGCGCTCTTCGGACTCGGCTCACCGTTCGCGGAGGTGCCGAGCCACGTCTACATCGGCGGCTACCTGGAGCCGGAGGACTACCGGTCGCTCAGCGAGGACGGCGTCGTCGGCGATGTCGCCACGGTGTTCTTCCGCGGCGACGGCTCCTGGCGGGACGTGGTGCTGAACGCCCGTGCCTCCGGGCCGGATCTCGATCAGCTGCGCCGGACCGCACGGCGGATCTGCGTCGTCGCGGGCCTATCGAAGCTGTCCAGCCTGCGCGGCGCGCTGGCCGCCGGGCTGGTCACCGACCTCGTGATCGACGAGCCGCTCGCCCGGGCGCTCGTCGCGTCATGACCCCGCCTGCACGATTGTGCAGCGTCGTCCCGGCGTCCGCCGAGGGCGCCTAGGCTGCCCGCGATGACGGCGCGAGCGCGCCGTCGGCTGCGTATGGAGGTTCGATGAAGAAACTCATCCGTGATCCGCAGACCGTCGTGCAGGACGCCCTCGCGGGCGTCGCGGCGGCCCACCCCGGCCTGCTCCGGGTGCAGACGGATCCCGACTACATCGTCCGGTCCGACGCGCCCGTGCGCGGCAAGGTCGCTCTGGTGTCCGGCGGCGGCAGCGGTCACGAGCCGCTGCACGGCGGCTTCGTCGGCTACGGCATGCTCGACGCCGCGGTGCCCGGCGCGGTCTTCACGTCACCGACGCCCGACCCGATCCTCGCCGCCACGAAAGCGGCCGACGGCGGTGCCGGGGTGCTGCACATCGTCAAGAACTACACGGGCGACGTGCTGAACTTCGAGGTCGCATCCGACCTGGCCCAGGCGGAGGACATCGCCGTCGAGACCGTGGTCGTCGACGACGACGTCGCGGTGAAGGACTCGCTCTACACCGCAGGACGCCGCGGCGTCGCCGGCACGGTGCTCGTCGAGAAGATCGCCGGAGCGGCGGCCGAGCGCGGCGACGACCTGGCCGCGGTGGCCGCGATCGCGCGCAGGGTGAACGCGAACGTCCGGTCGATGGGGCTCGCCCTCACCGCGCCGGTCGTGCCGCACGCGGGCGTACCGAGCTTCGACATCAGCGACCACGAGGTCGAGATCGGCATCGGCATCCACGGCGAGCCCGGCCGTGCCCGGATCGAGTGGGAGCCCGTCGACGGCCTGGTCGCCCGGCTGGTCGAGCCGATCCTCGAGGACCTGCCGTTCACCTCCGGCGACGACGTGCTGCTGTTCGTGAACGGGCTCGGCGCGACTCCGCTGATCGAGCTGTACATCGTCTACGACGCCGCCGCCGCCATCCTCCGGGAGCGGGGCATCCAGGTCTCTCGCAGCCTGGTCGGGAACCACGTCACCAGTCTGGACATGCAGGGGGCGTCGATCACGCTGCTGAAACTGGACGACGAGCTCACGGCACTGTGGGACGCGCCGGTCGAGACCGCCGCGCTCCGCTGGGGACGCTAGGCCGGGCGGACGAGAGGAGCAGGGTGGACGCGCTGGGGACGGAATGGGCGATCGACTGGGTGCGCAGAAGCGCTGCGGTCGTCGGGGAGCACAAGTCGGAGCTCTCCGGGCTGGATCGGGCGATCGGTGACGGCGACCACGGCGAGAACCTCGACCGCGGGTTCAGGGCGGTCATCGCGAAACTCGACGACGCGACCCCCGAGACGCCCGGCGCGGTGCTGAAGCTCGTCGCGACGACCCTCATCTCCACCGTCGGCGGCGCGTCGGGTCCGCTTCTCGGGACCGCGTACCTGAAGGGCGCCCAGGCGGCCGGCGACGCCCCCGTGCTGGATGCGACGGCCGTCGTGGCCCTGCTGAGCGCCGCTCGCGACGGGGTCGTCGCCAGGGGCAAGGCGGAGCCGGGGGACAAGACGATGGTCGACGCGTGGGACCCGGCGGTCGCAGCAGCGCAGCAGGCGCTCGAGGCAGGCGCCGACGCGACCGCGGTGCTGCACGCGGCGGCCGACGCCGCGGCGTCCGGCGCGGAGGCGACCGATCCGCTCGTCGCGCGCAAGGGCAGGGCGAGCTATCTGGGGGAGCGCGCGGTCGGCCACCGCGACCCGGGAGCGCAGTCCAGCGCCTACCAGCTGCGCGCGGCCGCCGACGCCGCAGAGGGCTGACCCGTGCCGGTCGGCGTGGTCTTCGTCTCGCACAGCGCCCGCATCGCGGAGGGGGTCGTCGAGCTCGCCGGTCAGATGGCGCCGAACGTCGCCCTCATCGCCGCAGGCGGCACGGACGAGGGCGGCATCGGGACGAGCTACGACAAGGTGCTGGAGGCGATCGGCGGCGCTGACGGCGGTCAGGGCGTGCTGCTGATCGGCGATCTCGGTTCCGCGATCCTCACGGCTGAGACGGCGGTCGACCTCCTCGACCAGGCACCCACCGGCGGGATCCGCGTGCTCGACGTGCCGATCGTCGAGGGGGGCGTCGCCGCGGCGGTCGCCGCCGAGTCCGGCGCGGATCTCGACGCCGTCGCGCGGGCCGCGACGGGGGAGCCGCCCGCGCTCGCCGCGGTCGACGGTCCTGCGCGGGCCACGGTCGTGATCGCGGATCCGGAGGGGCTGCACGCGCGGCCGGCGGCGGCGCTCGTGCGGCTCGTCGCCGGGTTCGACGCCCGGGTGACGGTGAACGGCGCTGACGCCTCCAGCCTGCTCCGGGTCATCGCACTCGGGCTCCGCCGCGACGAGGAGGTGACCGTGCGGGGCTCGGGCGCTGAGGCGCAGCAGGCCGTGGACGCGGTCGTCGCGCTGCTCGCGGGCTCCGCGCGGTAGCGCCTCGAGCTGGTCGGAGGAGCGCGCCACGCCGTGCGGCGCTCAGGAGGAGAAGACCCGGTCGTGGCCCCCTTTCGGGGGGTGCTCGTCAGCGTCGCGACGCGCCGCTGCTCCTCCCCGTCCGGGGGCGGGCGACTGTCACGCTCTGCTCGTGCTCACCACCCTGGTCCTCGTCCTCGCCGGCATCACCGCGTGGTGCGTCGCCTCGCTGGCGCTCGCGCTCATCGTCGGTCCGATGGTCCGGAAGGCCGACAACGCCGCCGGAGCCGAGCGGGCGATGGGATCGCACGAGCGTCGGCCGCTGACCGGCGCCATCTCGCTGCCCCTCGTCCACTAGGACCCCCGAACTGGATGGGGGCGTCTCCCGGCCGCCCCCATCCGATGCATCAGCGCTCCCGGCCCCGCGACCGACGTAAGGCACGGGCCTGCTCGACGTCCTGCTCGTGCTTCGCCGCCTTCTTGTCCGACTGCCGGGTGTCCCGCAGCGGCAGCTGGATCTGCTCCTCGGCCGCGATGCCGGCCTGCAGCTCGCGGCTCCGCTCGAGCTCGGCGTCGAACTCCGCACCGAACAGCAGCACGAGATTCGTGATCCAGAGCCAGAGCAGGAACACGATGATGCCGGCCACCGCACCGTAGGTCTTGGCATAGCTGCCGCCGCCCGACAGGGAGAGGTAGAGGCCCAGCGCGACGGTGGCGAGCGCCCAGACGACCAGGGCGACGATCGAACCGGTGCTCGTCCACTTGAACTTCGGCTGCCGGACGTTCGGCGAGAAGTAGTACAGGATCGCGATCGCGGCGATGGCGATGACGACCAGGATCGGCCACTTCACGATCTGGAACACGGTGAGCGCCACGTCGCCGACACCGACGACGTCCGCGATCTGGGTCACGAGCGGCCCGGTGGACACCAGGATCAGTGCGCCGAGCACCACGAGGACCACGACGATGACCGTGACGAGCAGCTGGGTGGGCCGCAGCTTCCAGATCGGGCGCCCCTCAGGGATGCTGTAGATGCGGTTCATCGCGCGGCCGAACGCACCGACGTAGCCGGAGGCCGACCACAGCGCGCCGAGGATGCCGACGACCAGCCCGATCCCGACGCCCTGCGTGCTCGTGGCGTTGTCGATGAGCTGCGTGACGATGTTGTAGACGCCAGGCGAGCTCTGCTTCACCGGAGCCAGGAACTGGGTCGTCAGCTGACCCACGGCGTCCGGGCTCAGCAGGCCGAGGATCGAGACGATCGCGATCGCGGCGGGACCGAGCGCGAGCACCGAGTAGTAGACGAGCGAGGCCGCGAGGTCGGTGCACTGGTCCGCACCGAACTCCTTCGCGGTCTTCTTCAGCGCGTACACCCAGGTCGGCTTGTGCAGATCCTCCGGCCCCTCGGGCTTCGAAGCGGCATCGGGAGCCGGCGCGGTGCCGTCCTGCTGCGCCTTCGACGGCGCGTCGGATGCGCCGGAGGCCATCTCCGTGCGGTCGCGGTCGCCGCCGCGCCTCCGCCGTCCTGCGACCCACGGCTCACCGGGGTCGTGGTGCACCGCCCGCCCGGCCGCTGCCGCGGCGCCGACGACGCTGGCCGCGATCACGGACACGCCTGCGGCGGTGACCAGGTCGTTCGAACGGGAGGAGCGAACCGCCGGGGTCTTGGGCGTGCCGGTCATCGTTCTCAGGCCGCCGAACCGGATGGCGACTGCGGTGTGGTGGGCGGCGTCGGCTTCGGGGCATCGTCGGCCGCGGATTCCTTCTCGGACGACGCACCCGCCTCCTTCGCCGCCGATGCCGCCGACGCGGCGGTCGATGCGGCCTTGCCTGCGGCGTCAGCGACCTTGGGGGCCTTCTCCTCCAGCGTCTGCTTCGCCTTCTCACCGGCCTTCGCCACCGCCGGGTTGCCGGCGATGCCCTTGACCCGCTCCACGACGCTCTCGTAGGCCGACCGGCCGGCGCGCGCTCCGACGACGTATCCGGCGGCGATCCCCGCCACGAACAGAATTCTGCCTCGCATGTGTGACTCCTTCAGCCTCGCGGACAACCCTGGCGGTGGACGGCTGCAAGGTCTGTCACTGTTCAGCGGACTGACGGGTGGCTCTCAGCGAGGGAGAATGGGGCGGTGGAGTCCTCGAGTGTCCGGATGCCCGGGATCGTCGACCGCCACGTGCATCTCGGCCTCGTCGACGGCGCGCAGCTGCGCGGGTCCTCAGTCGTCGAGGTGCACGACCTCGGCTGGTCGCCCGACGCCGCGCTGCGCTGGCGGCGGGAGGGGGTCGGGGGAGTGGCGGTGCGGATCGCCGGGCAGTTCCTGACTCCGGTCGGCGGCTACCCGAAGGGCCGGCCGTGGGCGCCGGACGGCGCGGTGCGGGAGATCGCGGATGTCGCGGCGGCTCGGGCCGCGGTCGTGGCGGCGGTGGTCCAGCGGTTCGACGCGATCAAGGTCGTCCTGCACGCCGGCTTCCCGCCGTTCCCCGGCCACGCGCTCACCGCGCTCGTCGGGGGAGCGCACCAGTCCGGACTGCAGGTCGTCGCGCACGTCGAGGGGCCGGGTCAGGCGGAGCTCGCGCTCGAGGTCGGCGTCGACGTCGTGGCGCACGTGCCGTGGACGGAGCGGCTCGACGACGCCGTGATCGCCGCCATAGCGGGGCGGTGCACCTGGATCTCCGCGCTCGCGGTCCACGCCGGCGTGGACCGCCGGACCGCGCTGAGCAACGCCCGCCGCTTCGTCGCGGCCGGCGGGCGCCTCCGGTACGGCACGGATCTCGGCAACGGGGACGGCCGGGTCGGGCTGCGGCGCGACGAGGTGCTCAGACTCGGCGAGACCGGACTGTACGGTTCGGCGCTCGTCGAGGCGCTGACCGGGCACCTCGGTGGCGCGGTGCCGGCCGAGCGCTCGGTCGTCGGCCAGGGACCGGTCCCGCCGGATGCCGAGGGGATCGCGGACTGGTACCTCGCAGC
>NZ_CAXTHO010000052.1:16196-17910 GCF_964244015.1 uncultured Amnibacterium sp.
GCCCTGCGATCCTCGGGTCCGTGTCGGAGGAGCAGTCGGAGGATCGCCGCTCGGCGGCGCTCGACGCCTCGGACCCGCTGGCGGCGGTTCGCTCCCGGTTCCTGCTGCCGCGCGAGGTCGTCGCGTACCTCGACGGCAACTCGCTCGGGCGACCCCTCGAGCAGACGGCGTCGCGCCTCGCGTACGCGGCCAGGACGCGGTGGGGCGGGCGGCTGATCCGCGGCTGGGACGAGGGCTGGATGGAGGAGCCGGTCCGGCTGGGCGACGAGCTCGGCCGGGTGGTGCTCGGCGCGGCACCCGGCCAGACGGTGGTCGGGGACTCCACGAGCGTGCTGCTGTACAAGGCGGTCCGGGCCGCGGTCGCGCTCGATCCCGCCCGCACGGAGGTGGTGCACGCCGCCGCCGACTTCCCGACCGACCGGTTCGTGCTGCAGGGCATCGCCGCGGAGCTCGGCCTGACCCTGGTGCCGCTGCCGGCACCGCACGATGGGGGAGTCACCGCCGGGCAGGTCGCGGCGGTCGTCGGTCCCGGCACCGCGGCCGTCGTGCTGAGCCACGTCGCATACCGCTCCGCGTATGTCGCGGATGTGCCGGGGATCACCGCCGCGGCGCACGCCGCCGGCGCGGTCGCGGTGTGGGACCTCAGCCACTCGGTCGGGGCGCTGCCGCTGCTGCTCGACGCCTGGGCGGTGGACCTCGCCGTCGGCTGCACCTACAAGTACCTGAACGGCGGGCCGGGCTCCCCGGCGTTCGTCTACGCGAACCGCGACCTGCTGCCCCGCCTCCGTCAGCCGATCCAGGGCTGGATGGGCGCCGACGCACCGTTCACGATGGGGGAGCGGTACGCACCGGACGCCGGGATCCGCCGTTTCCTCTCCGGGACGCCGTCGATCCTGGCGATGCTGCCGCTGGCGGACATGCTCGCCGTGATCGACGAGGTCGGCATCGCGGCGGTGCGAGCGAAGTCCGAGCGCCTCACCGCCTTCGTGATCGACCGCTACGACGCCGAGCTGGCATCGCTCGGCGTGCGCCTCGCGACGCCGCGCGACCCGATGCGGCGCGGCAGCCACGTGACGCTCGACCACCCGGCGTTCGAGGCGATCGTCCCGGCGCTGCAGGCGCGCGGGGTGATCCCGGACTTCCGCGGTCCCGACGGTCTGCGCATCGGGCTCTCGCCGCTCAGCACATCGTTCGCGGAGGTCGACCTGGGCCTGGACGCGGTGCAGGAGCAGCTGCTCCGACGCACCTGATCGCTGTCGTGCCTGATCGCCGTGTCTGCCTCCTGACCGTGCTCGGCCGGTCCAGACCGGAGTCGAGAGTCAGTGGAGCCGGAATGGCACGGTCGCGATCACGGCGTCCGTCTGAGCTCGGAGCACGGTGGCGAGCACGGTTCCTCGCTGGTTGTGGAAGATCTCCTGCCAACGGTGTTTCGGCTCGACCTCCGCGAGGAGCACCGTGACGTCGGCCCCGCTGCGGACCTGCGATCGGACGTAGTGGACGAGCGGTGCCACGAGGTTCCGGTGGGGACTGGGCAGCACCGTGAGGGGCACGCCGGGGTTCCATCTCTCCCACTGAGCGCTCAGGAGCTTCGCGGCTTCGGGGTCGTTCGCGACGGCGACGGCTTCGAGCCGTCCGCCGAGTCGCATCGCCGTGCGCAGCGCGAGGACGGTACGTCCGCTGACATCGGCGACCGGCACCAGCACGAGCGGGTCGT
>NZ_CAXTHO010000053.1:0-17788 GCF_964244015.1 uncultured Amnibacterium sp.
ACCCGGCGTCCGGCGCATCGACGGCGCGATGCGCTGCGGCGGACGGTCGACGTGCTCCAGCAGCTTCGGCGGCACCGACGCGATCGTTTGGCGCGCCGCCCCGCCAGACCGGAGCGCTTCAGCAGGACTCAGGAGCTTCAGCAGGACCCAGACGCGGTCTGGGTCCTGCTGTTGCTCCTGGATCCTGCTGTCGTACTCGTTCTGCGCGAGCCGTCGGGGACAGCAGAAGGGCCCGGCCGTTCGGCCGGGCCCTTCTCAGATCTGAGGACTCAGAGCGCGCGGATGTTCGCGGCCTGCGGGCCGCGGTCGCCACGGGCGACCTCGAACTCGACGCGCTGGTTCTCGTCGAGGGAACGGAATCCGTTGCCCTGGATGGCGGAGAAGTGCGCGAACAGGTCGGCGCCTCCGTCATCGGGGGCGATGAAGCCGAAGCCCTTGTCGCCGTTGAACCACTTGACGGTGCCGGTAGCCATAGGAATCTCTTCTCCGTCCATTGAAGGACTGTCGAACTCGACGCCACGGGATTCCGCAGCATCACATAACGCTGAACAAAAGCGTTCGAGTTCGCCGGGAGTCCCGGAAGAGCCTGATCCACCTGCACAACAAGAAATGCACCTCCAAGTGTACGCGAGATCACCACCTGCTGCGCGCACGCGAGCCCCCTCGTCCCCGGAGGCATGTCGATCCAGCCGAACACGGTGGAGGTCGGTTCGCAGACACCGGCGTGCGATCGGGGCTGGAGGAGCAGCACCGTGCCGCCCGGCGACCAGCGCGAGGGCCCTCCACCCGCCGGCCGTCCGGTCGCGATGATCCGGCGGCGACCGGTGTGGTTCGCGTGCTCCCGCGCACCCGCCCCGTACCGTCGCCCGCCGTGCACCCCGATCGGGGGGCTCGAAGAGCGCTGCTGATCCCCGTTCCGTCCACGCCGAGCGATCCGTCCACGACCGAGGAGCCGCCATGACCGTCTCGAGACGAAGCGTCGTGCTCGGCGCCGGCACGACCGCGCTCGCCGCGGGCATCACGGTCGCGACGGCCTCCGCGAGCGACGCGACGGTCATCCCGCCGATCTCCTACCCGCGTCGCCTGATCGGGATGCAGATCCGCGACCCGTTCGTGGTCGCCGATGCGGCGAGCGGTCTCTACCACCTCTACGCCAGGAACGATCCGGCGGTGTCGAACCTGCCGGGCGTCGGGACGATGGTCTACCGCAGCGCGGACCTGCAGCACTGGTCCGACCCCGTCGTCGTCTACACGCCCGACCCGGCGGGGTGGGCGCAGAACGGGGCGTGGGCTCCGGAGGTGCACCGCTGGAACGGGCACTGGTACCTGTTCACGACGCTGCATAACCCGGACACGCCGCTCCCGATGCCGAAGGCGAACGCCTCCGGCATGCCGGTGCAGATCCCGCAGTACGCCCGGGGCACGATCATCGCCGTCTCGGACTCGCTGCTTGGGCCGTTCACCGCCGTCGACCCGCAGAAGCCGGTCGCGCCGCAGAGCTTCATGACCCTCGACGGCACGCTGTACGAGGACGGCAAAGGGCGGCCGTGGATGGTCTACGCCCACGAGTGGGTGCAGAAGATCGACGGGACGATCGAGGCGATCCCGCTGAAGAAGGACCTGAGCGCCGCCTCGGGTGCGCCGATCCACCTGTTCAAGGGCTCGGACGCGACCTGGATCTCGCAGGAGATGCCCTCCCCCTCCGCCAACCAGATCCTCCCCTACGTCACCGACGGGCCCCAGCTGATCCACCTCCCGGGCGGCGGGCTGGCGATGCTGTGGTCGACGTACGAGAAGACGATCAACAACACCAACGGCACGGTCACCGGGCACTACGTGGTGACCTCCGCGGTCTCACCGTCGGGCAAGCTGCACGGGCCGTGGGTGCAGCGGCGGCCGCTGCTCCGGCACGACACGGGCCATGCGATGGTGTTCCGCACCCTGCCGACGAAGGGGCACCCGTCGCGGCCGATGCTCGTCGCGCACCACGGCACCACCACGTCGCACGCAAAGCTCTACGAGATCGAGATCCGCCGCGACGGGCTGCGCCTGGGCAGGCACCGGAAGGATCTCGACGGCTCGAAGTAACGTCCCGCCATGGACCCGGTGGAGGCGGAGGCGCTGCGCCGGCGCCTCTCCGCGCCGGACGCGACGGAGGAGGACCGCAGGCGGTACGCCGTCGTCGCTCCGGACGCGCCGGACCTCCGGCCCGCGCCGACGCACCGGCGCCGCGTCCCGGTCGGGATGGTCGTGGTGGCCGCGATCCTCGTCGCGGCCGGCGGCGCCGCGCTGACCGGCCGGCCGGCGCGGCCCGATGTCGCGGACACGCCCCGCGCGATCGCGACCGCGGCACCGACCGCGGCGCCGACGCAGCCCGTGATCAGCGGCCCGGCCGTGCGGGTGCCGGTGCAGATCGACGGGGTCGCGGCTGTCGGGCAGCGGCTGCGCGGCGAGGGGCAGGCCGTCGTGCCGATCGACACGTCGTCGGCGTCGTTCCGCGGCGGGTCCGTCGCGGTCGTGCTCTCCTCCGCGGACGGCCGGCCGATGGGGTGGGAGGTCCGGGGGCTCGTCACGCGCCAGGACTGGTCCTCCTACCAGCAGGTCATCGGCAGGAGCGCAGGGGCGGATCGCCGCGGTATCCCGGCCGCGGTGACCACGCCGTACACCGGCGCCCCGCCGCTCTGGATCGCGGTGCAGGCGCCCGCCGGTGCGAGCTGGACGCTCACCGTCGCGCTGACTGGCCCGAAGGGCTGACCGACGGGAGGCGGGAGATGCCGATCTACCGGAGGACGGAGAGCACGAGCAGCACGACCGCGACCAGCGGGACGATCGCCTGCACGACCGCGGCTCGCGCCTTCGAGCGGTCGGAGACGATCAGCACGAGGCCCGCGGCGACCATCGAGCCGGTCCCGATCAGCAGCGCGGTGATCCCGGCGGCGGTCCCTCCTGCGGCGACCAGCAGGATGCCGACGATCACGTCCACGGCGAGGAACAGGTTGTAGAAGCCCTGGTTCAGCGCGAGCGGCGCCGTGATCCGCGCCTCCTCCTCCGTCGTCCCGAAGATGCGCCGCGCACGCGCGCTGCGCCAGCCGATCGACTCGAGCCAGAAGATGTACACGTGCACGAGTGCCCCGAGGGCGGCGAGCACGGACCCTGCGACGAGCATGCGGCGCTCCCTTGCATGGACGGTGCACCCATCCTGGCGGGAGGCGGCCTCGGTAGCCTGGCGCAGGAGGTGCCGATGCCGGACCACGAGGCCGATCTGCTGATCACGGGCGCACGCGTCGTCTCCGGCGGCGCCGTCGAGGACGGCTGGATCCGGTTCGCCGCCGGTCGGGTCCTCGCCCGCGGGATCGACGCGCCCCCTCCGCACGACGGCGCGGTGCTGGAGGCGTCGGGGCGCCTGCTCACGCCGGGGTTCGTCGACATCCACGTCCACGGTGGCGGCGGCACCGACGCGTCGGAGGGCCCGGCGGCGCTGCCCGCCCTGCTCGCGGCGCACCGCGCGCACGGGACGACACGGACCGCCCTGTCGCTCGTCAGCGCGCCGGTCGCCGAGCTGGTCGTCGCGCTCCGCGCGCTCGCGCCGCTGGTCCGCGCGGATCCGCTGCTGCTCGGCGTGCACCTCGAGGGGCCGTTCATCAGCCCCGACGCACGCGGCGCGCACGATCCGTCGGCACTGACCGCGCCGACCCCCGAGGAGGTCGCGGCGCTCCTCGACGCCGCGGACGGCACGCTCGCGCAGGTGACCATCGCCCCGGAGCGACCCGGCGCGCTCGAGGCGATCGCCGCGCTCGTGCAGGGCGGCGTGCGCGTCGCGGTCGGGCACACGACCGCCGACCTCGCGACCGCGGGCGCGGCGTTCGACGCGGGCGCCTCCCTGCTGACCCACACCTTCAACGCGATGCCGGTGCTCGCGCATCGGGAGCCCGGCCCGATCGGTGCGGCGATCGAGCGTCCCGGCGTGGTGCTGGAGCTGATCGCCGACGGCCTGCACGTGCACCCGATCGTGATCGCGGCGCTGTTCCGGCTGGCGCCGGGCCGGGTGGCGCTGATCACCGACGCGATGGCCGCCGCGGGCGTCGGCGACGGCGAGTACCGCCTCGGACCGCTCGACGTGGTCGTGCGGGACGGCGCCGCCCGGCTGACGAGCGGTTCCCTGGCCGGCTCCACCCTGACGCTCGACGCGGCGATCCGCACCGCGGTCGCCGCGGGCGTGCCGCTGGCGGAGGCGGTGCGGGCCGCGACCGAGACCCCGGCCCGCGCGCTCGGCCGCCCCGACCTCGGCACGCTCGAGGTCGGATCCCCGGCCGATGCGGTCCTCCTCACCGAGGAGTACGAGGTCGACGCCGTCTGGGCCGCCGGCCGCCGCCTGGCCTGACTCTCCGTTTTGTAGGCAGAACCTGCCTACAAAACGGAGGGTCCGCCCACGCGCTGCCAGGGCGGCAGGTGGTCGGCCGTGAAGCGGTAATAGTCCGAGAGCGTCAGGCGCGACGCCGCCGCCTCGTCGAGCAGCACGGTCGCGTGCGGGTGCAGCTGCAGCGCCGACCCCGGCACCATCGCGGACAGCGGCCCCTCGACCGACTTCGCGATCGCGTCGGCCTTCGCCTCCCCCTGCGCGACGAGCAGCAGCCGCTTCGCGTCGAGGATCGTGCCGAGGCCCTGCGTGATGCAGTGCAGCGGCACCGCGTCGAGGTCCCCGCCGAAGAACCGCGCGTTGTCCTCGCGCGTCCGCGGCGCGAGCGTCTTGATTCGGGTGCGGGAGGCGAAGGAGGAGGTCGGCTCGTTGAATCCGATGTGACCGTTCGCGCCGATGCCCAGGATCTGGACGTCGACGCCTCCGGCCGCGCGGATCGCCTGCTCGTACCCCTCGCACGCGGCCTCGAGGTCCTCCGCGGACCCCGGCGGCACGTGCACCCTCGCCGGATCCAGTCCCAGCGGCTCGGTCACGTCGTGCGCGATGGTCGCCGCGTAGCTCTGCGGCGAGTCCGGGGCGATACCGACGTACTCGTCGAGTGCGAAGCCGGAGGCGCGGGACAGGTCGACCTCGCCGCGCCGGACGAGCTCCGCGAGCGCCTCGTAGGTCCCGAGCGGCGACGATCCGGTCGACAGCCCGAGCACGGCCTCCGGCTGACGCGCGACGACCGCCGCGATCCGCGCTGCGGCGGCGACGCCGACGGCTGCCGCATCGGGCAGGATGAAGATCTCCATCAGTGGCCTTCCGTTCCGGTGAGCAGGTGGAGCAGGGCCGCTCCGATCGCACGGGAGGCGCCGAAGGTCGCCACGTCGGCGTAGCGCCGATCGGCCGACGGCCAGCCCATGTCCACGACGACCACCGTGCCACCTGCGGCTCGGAGCCCCTCCACCACGGCGCGGGCGGCGGGCCGGCGGTGGATGTCCCGGCCGATCACGAGCACCCGGGCGCCGGCCTCGGGAACCGCGCGGCTGCCGTCGTCGAGATCGATCCGCCGCCAGCTCAGGAACCGGACGGCGGGCCAGGAGGTGGGGTCGACGGCGGCCGCGGCGAACGGCCCCCAGCCGGTCGGGCCGACCGCGGCGTTCGGCTCGGAGGCGAGGTGCACGACCGCCCAGTCCCCGCCGTCGGCGAGCGCCGCGGCCGCGGCCGGCGCGACATCGAAGCTGTCCACGATCTCCCGCCCCACCGGGCGATGCGCGAGGCTGCGAACACGTGCCGCCGCGTCGCGCAGCCGCTCCTCCGGAAGCTCGCCGGATCCGACGGCCGTGACGATCGCGTCCAGCACCGCGTCGAGGACCGGCTCGCTGTCGCTGCCGAGGCACAGCAGGTCCGCGCCGGCCTGCAGCGAACGCACCGCGGCGGCCGGGATGCCGATCTCGGCGCTCGAGCCGGCCATGTCGAGCGCGTCCGTGACGATCACGCCCTCGAACCCGAGCTCCTCCCGCAGCAGGCCGGTCAGGATGCGAGGGCTCATGGTCGCCGGCGAATCCGGGTCGAGCCTCGGCAGCATGATGTGCGACGTCATCACCGCGGCGACGCCCGCGTCGAGCGCGGCGACGAACGGCACCAGCTCCCGCGCCCGCAGCGCGTCGAGGTCGTGCTCGACGACCGGCAGCCCGAGATGCGAGTCGACCGCGGTGTCGCCGTGACCCGGGAAGTGCTTCGCGCACGCGGCGACCCCGCTCGACTGCAGCCCCTGGACCCACGCCCTCGTGTGCCGGGCGACGAGCGCGGCGTCCAGCCCGAAGCTGCGGACCCCGATCACCGGGTTGTCGTCGTTCGTGTTCACGTCGACGGTCGGCGCGAGGTCGAGCGTGATTCCGGCGGCCGCGAGCTCCGCGCCGATCCGCGCGGCGGACGCAGCGGTGACCGACTCGTCGTCGATCCGCCCCAGCACCGCGTTGCCGGGCTCGGGCGACCCGTCGGGCATGTGCAGGCGGGTGACGTCGCCGCCCTCCTCGTCGGCCGCCACGACCGCCTCCGGCCGCGCAGCTCGGATCGCGACGGTGAGCGAGCGCACCTGCTCGGCCGAGTCGATGTTCCGCCCGAACAGGCAGACCCCGGCCAGCCCGTCCCGAAGCCGAGCCGCGAGCGACTCGGACAGCACCGTCCCGCCGAACCCGGGCAGCAGCACTCCGGCTGCGAGCCTCCGCACCTCCAGCACTCTCCGTTTTGTAGGAACTTCATTCCTACAAAACGGAGAGTCGGGGTGGGAGGGGGTCGGCGCCACTACTTGTCGGAGCCGATGACGACCGAGCCGCTGAGCGCCCGCTGGAACACCAGGTACACGATCAGCACCGGCACGATCGTCATCACGACCGCCGCGAACAGCGCGCCGAAGTCGATCGAGTAGCCCGCGGTGCCGGCGAACGCCGCCATCCCCTGCGTCAGCACGTACTTCTTCTGGTCCGGGTTCAGCGCGACCGGCAGCAGGAACTGGTTCCACAGCCCGACGAAGTTCAGGATCGCGAGCGTGGAGATCGCGGGCCTCGCCATCGGCACCATGACCTGGAAGAACGTGCGCCACTCCCCCGCACCGTCGATCGCGGCGGCCTCCGTGATGGAGGGTGGCAGCGCGCGGAAGAACGGGACCATGAAGAACACGGTGAAGGGCAGCGCGAACGCGGAGTAGGTGATCGCGAGCCCCGGCAGTGTGCCGAGCAGCCCCAGCGACTTCAGGATGAAGAACAGCGGCACGATCGCGAGGAAGATCGGGAAGGTCAGCCCCGCGACCATCAGCAGGTAGATCGCGCGGTTGCCGATGAACCGGAAGCGCGCGAGGAAGTACGCGCACATCGAGCCCATCACCATCGTCAGCACGAGCGCCCCGCCGACGACGAGGAGCGTGTTCACGAAGAACGTGCCGATGCCCGCCTTCGTCCACGCGTTCACGTAGTTCTCGAAGTGGAGGCGGTCGGGCAGCGAGAACGGCGAGTTGAGGACCTGGGTCGTCGTCTTGAAGGACGACATGATCGTCCAGAGGAACGGCAGGACGACGACCACGGAGCAGACGATCAGCACCGCCTGCGAGATCCCGCCGGTGACGCGCTCCCCCGTGGGCACGCTGGTCCGGCGAGGACGTGCGATCGCGATCGGTGCGGCGACTTCACTGGCCATCGGTGTCACTCCTCCTGCAGGTCCTCGCGGCCGCCGGTGAGGCGGTCGACGAGGAAGACGACGCCGGCGAACAGCAGCGTGATCGCGGCGAGCACGACGCCCATCGCGCAGGCGTAGCCGAACTGGCCCTTGGTGAACGCGGTCTTGAACAGCTCCTGCGAGATCACGAGGGTGGAGTTCTGCGGCCCGCCCCCGGCGTTCAGCGCGGACATGAACACGAATGCGTCGAGCGCGAAGATCCCGGTGTAGATCACCGACGTGCGGATGTTGGCGCGCATCATCGGCACCGTGATGCGGGTCGCGATCCGGAACCGGCCCGCGCCGTCGAGCCTGGCCGCCTCGAAGATCTCGGCCGGCAGCGACTTGATCGCCGCGACGAAGATCACCACGTAGAAGCCGACGGAGGCCCAGATCATCACGAACATCGTCGCGGGCATCGCCGTCCGCGCGTCACCGAGCCAGGGGTAGGAGGCGAAGCCGCCGAGTCCGGCCGCCACCAGGATGCCGTTCAGGAGGCCGCCGTCCGGCAGGTAGATCTGGCCCCACATTATGCCGACCGCGATCGCCGGGATGATGTAGGGGAAGAACAGCAGGATCCGGTAGAACTCCCCGCCCCGCACGCCCCGCACGGGACCGCTCGACGCTCCGCCGATCGTGACCAGCGACGCGAGCGCGACGGCGATCGCGATGATCACGATCGGCAGCACGAGCACGAGCGTCACGCTGTTGCGCACCGAGATCACGAAGTCGGGGTCGTTGAACGCCTTGACGTAGTTCTCGAGGCCGACGAACGGCGTCGAGTCGTCGAAGCCCGACCAGCTGGTCAGCGAGTAGCCGATCGCCTGCACGAACGGCGACAGGACCAGCGCGACGTAGACGACCAGCGGCACGCCGAGGAAGACCGCGGCGAACGAGACCTTGTCGACGGTCAGGTTCTTCCGCCGCCAGCGGGCGGCCCGAGAGGGGCCGCCCGTCGACAGCAGCGTGCGAGAAACGGTCGTCACGACACCGTGACCTTGGTGACCGAGCTGTCGTTGCGGACCTTGTCACTGATGTCCTGCAGGCCCTTGGTCAGCTGCGCGACCGTGGACTTGCCGGACAGGAACGTGTTCCAGACGACGAGCTGGTCCTGGTTCATGCCGTACAGGTCGACGAAGTTCCAGGAGAACACGTTGTCGCCGGCCCCCTCGAGCAGCGAGGACTGCGACACGAGCGCCGTCGAACCGAAGCCGTCGGCGGGCACGGTGCCCTTGACGATCGTCGGGGTCAGGCGCGTCTTGGCGAAGTTGGTCGCCGCCTCGTTCGAGAGCATCGCGCGGAGCAGCTCCTTGCCTCCCGCGACGTTCGCGCCCTTCGACGGCACGATGAACGGCTCGCCCGCGGTCGAGTGCATGGCCTCGTAGGGCAGCTTCGACCCCGACGTGACGGTGGGCTCAGGGGCACCCGTCATCTTGAAGCCCGACTTCGTCTGCTTGATCATCTCGTTCTCGATCCAGGACCCCGAGGGGTAGAGCAGCGCGTCCTGGTCGTTGGACCACTGCGCCTGCGCCGCCGTGAACTGCGTGCCGGCACCGCCGGGCTTGAAGAACCCGGCGTCGATGATCTTCTTCAGTCCCTGGAACACGGACTGCACCGCCGGCTTGCTCCAGCTGTCGGCCTCGAGGTTCTCGAGCGACAGGCGCACCTCGTCGCCGCCCTCCTTGATCGCGGACGCGATGGCGAGCGTCTGGTAGTACGTCGCCGCCTCCTTGCCCCAGACGAAGAGGTACTTGCCCTTCGCCTTCGCCTTCACGCCGAGCTCGTACGCCTCGTCCCACGTCTTCGGCACGGTCCAGCCGTTGGCCTCGAACAGGGAGGCCGAGTACCAGAGCGCGTAGACGGTCAGCACGTAGTTGAGGATCAGGAGCTTGCCGTCGAGCGTGCCCGGCTTCGTCACGCCGCCGTAGAGCGTGTCCGAGATCTTCTTGCCCTCGTAGTTGTTCGCCGCGATCACGTCGGACAGCTCCGAGAGCTGGCTGCGGATCGTCGCGACGCCGATCGCGTTCGCGCCCGAGTTGTCGACGAGGTCGGGCGGGTTGCCCGCGACGAACTTCGGCTGCAGGGACTGCGCGATGTTCGTGGCCGGCGACACCGTCGCGGTGGCCTTGAACGACTGCTTGGCCATCACCGCCGCCGCGAAGTCGACGTAGTCGGTGCCGTAGCCGCCGTTGAAGATCGTCGCGGCGACGGTCGAGCCGGTCTTCACGCCGAACGGGTTCTTCGTGCTCTTCGCGCCGCCCGCCGCGGTCGGGGTGCTCGACGAGCCGCCGGCCGCGCAGGACGCGAGCGTGACGGCGAGCGGGGCGGCGATGCCCATGACGAGGGCGCCGCGGAGGAAGTCCCGTCGGTGCAGCTGGGGCTTGAGGTTGTTCATGCTCTGCTTCTTTCCGTAGTGACTGCTGTGGTGGTGGAGCTGTGGTGGTGGTGGAGCTGTGGTGGATCAGGCGAGACGGGTGATGCCGAAACGCTCCTCGAGGGCGATGTTGTGCTCGTCGCCGCCGGGGATGTTCGCGGACAGGTAGAGGGGGGCGTCCTCGCCGGCGGCGACGAACCGCTCGGCGACGCCGATCGTCAGCACCTGGGCGATGAACGCCGCGGTGATGGAGGAGACCGCGCCGACCGGCACGTCGGCACCGATCGTGACGGCCGCGTCGCCGTAGGGGGCGAGGTTGTCGATCACGACGTCCGCGACGTCCCGCAGCCGCTGCCCGCTCGGGTGCTTCGGCTGCACCTGCATCGTGTGGTCGATCGACGTGACCGCGATGACCGGGTTGCCGTTGCGCTTCGCGGCGAGCGCGAAGCCGACGATCGAGCCGTTGACGCCCGAGTTGGAGGCGATCAGCACGACGTCGTGCGGGCCCACCTGCGCGATCTCGAACAGCGTGTCGGCGACGGCGGGGTCGCGCTCGAGGTTCCCACCCCGCATGTCCGCGAGCGACAGATCGCCCAGCAGGACCAGGTCGCGCAACGCGACCTTCTTCGTCGGGATGAGCCCGCCGGCGCGGCCCGCGACCTCCATCGCGAACGCCTCCGAGTGCCCCGTGCCGAACGCGTAGGCGACGCCGCCGGCCCGGATGGCGTCCGTGATCAGGTCGATCGCCGGGTCGAACGCGCCGGCGGCGGCCTGCTCCTCGAGCGCCGCGAGGCGCGTGCGGACGGCCTCCGCGAAGTCGTGGACGGCGGTCGTGGTGGCGGTGTCGGTCATGCGGTGGTGGTCCCCTGCCTGTCGGTGTGGTCGGAGCTGCCCGTGCTGCGGGAGCTGACGGTGTCGTCCGAGCGGCCGGTTCTCGCGGTTCGCCGGGTCCGTGCGGGCCGCGGCGTCGTGCGGACGCCGCTCTCGCGGTGCGGGACGACCGCCAGCGCCGACGCCGCGAGGTGGGTGCTCGAGCGGTCGAAGTCGACTTGGGCGGTGAGCACGTAGATCAGGTCGGAGACGTAGACCTGGCTGTAGTACGCCGCGAGGTCGTCGGGCTGCAGGAACTGCTCGAACGCGGAGGTCTGGATCACGAGCTCCGCAACGCCGGCGAGCGGGGATGCCGCGTCGTTCGTGATCGCGACGGTCAGCGAGCCGCGGCTGCCCGCCTCCTGCAGCATCTGGATCGTCTGGGCGGTGCGGCCGGTGTGCGAGTAGCCGATGGCGACGCAGTCCTCGCTCTGCACGACTGCGCTCGTGAGCCCGGCGTGGACCTCCGACCAGACGTTGCAGAACACGCCGATCCGGTACAGGCGCGTCGCGAGCGTCTCAGCCGCGAGCGCGCTGCTGCCGACGCCGTACAGGTCGACGTGCCTGCTGCCGACGATCACCTCCGCGAGCCGACGGAGGAGGGTCAGGTCGACGGACTCCGCGGTCTGCTGCAGGCTGCGCACGGCGCCGGCGAGCAGGGTGCTGCGCACGTCCTCCGCGGCGTCGTCCGCGCTGAACGCCCGGCCGATGTCTGCGGCGCGCGGCGGGAGGGCGGAGGTGCGCCCGACATCGGTGGCGACGCTCATCCGCAGCGCGACGTAGCCCGGGTACCCGATCTGGCGGCAGAAGCGGGTGACCGTGGCGGGCGAGGTGCCGGCCCGCTCCGCGAGCTCGTTGATCGGCAGGTCGAGCACGAGTCGCGGATCGTCGAGCACGACCTGCGCGACCCGCAGGGTCGCGGCGGGCAGCTCCGTCCAGCGGGCGTGGATCCGGTTCTGCACGGCCGTCGCGGGGGCGCCGTCGACCAGTGCGACGCGCATCGCATCCGGTCCGGCCATGAGAACCCGTTTCGTCGAAGCTGTCCAAGCCTGAAATCTGGTTTCACCATAGGCTCATCGTGTGGCGGTCGTGTTTCGGCTGGGTAACGATGCGTGAGTTCATCGCGGTCGACGCGGGCGGCACCTCCACCCGCGCCGTGCTCATCGACTCGGACGCGCGCGCCCTCGGCTTCGGGCGCGCGGCCAGCGGCAACCCGACCTCGGCGGAGCCGGAGACGGCGATCGCGTCCGTCGTGTCGGCGATCGAGCAGGCGCTGGCAGCCGGTCGCGCAGATCCGGTCGCCGTGGAGGTGGTCCTGGTCGCCCACGCCGGCGGGCATCCGACGTACCTCCCCGGCATCCGGCAGCGCCTCCTCGTGCTGGGCGTCACCGCGCCGGTCGTCACGGCAGGCGACCTGCTCGCGCTCTTCGCCTCCGGCACGCCGGCGACCGACGGCGCGGCCCTGATCGCTGGCACCGGGGCGATCGGCGGCGCGGTGCGGGACGGCGGGCTCGCCAGGGTCATCGACGGGAGCGGCTGGCTGCTCGGCGACGCCGGGTCGGGGTTCTGGATCGGCCACCGCGTCGCGCGGGCGGTCGTCGACGCCCTCGACGGCGGCCGCGCGACCGCACTGACCACGGCGCTCCTCAGCCGGGTCGGCCTGCAGGAGGACGAGGACGGCGCCCATGTCCATGGACGGCCGCCTGCGCTCAGCCGCCTGCTGAGTGCGCTCTACGCGCTCCGTCCCGTGCAGCTGTCGCGCTTCGCGCCGCTCGCGTTCGAGCTGGCCGCCGACGACGAGGTGGCCGCGGAGATCGTCCGCGACGCGATCGCAGCGCTGACGGCGCTGCTCACCCGGGTGCGCGCCGCGCAGGCGCACGGCCCCCTCGTCTTCGGCGGCAGCGTGCTGATCGAGGGCGTCCTCCGCCTCGACGCGGCGCTCGCCGCCCCGCTCCTCGCCGCGGCGGGCACCTCGACCCCGATCCCGGTCGCGGACGGCCTGGTCGGCGCGGCCGTGCTGGCGCTCCGGGCGGGCGGCACAGCGGTCGACGTCGACCTCCACGCGATCCTGACGACCTCGATCCGCTCAGCAGCCGCAGCCCGGCACTCCTCCTGAGCAGGCGCACTCTCCGTTTTGTAGGCAGGTTCTTCCTACAAAACGGCGAGTGCGGCCCAGCCCCGCGTCAGACCGCGGTGTAGCCGCCGTCCGCGGCGTACTGCGCGCCGGTGACGAACGAGGCGGCATCGGACAGGAGGAAGAGGACGACCTGCGCGACCTCCTCCGGTGTGCCGAGGCGCCCCATCGGGTTGCGCAGCTGCAGGACCTCCCGCTCGGCGCGCGTCGTGTGCGTCGGCAGCGCCGTGTCCACCCAGCCCGGGTGGACCGAGTTGACCCGGATGCCGTGCTGCGCGTACCCCGCGGCCGCCGCCTTCGTCAGCCCCGTGACGCCGTGCTTCGCGGCCGTGTACGCCACCGAGTCGCCGTCGCCGACCAGCCCGAGCAGGCTCGAGACGTTCACGATCGACCCGCCGCCGGATTCGAGCATCGCGGCACCCTCGTACTTCATCCCGTAGAACACCGCGCTCAGGTCGACGTCGATCACGCGCTTCCACTCGTCGAGACCGATCTCGTGCACGAGTCCGTGCGGACCGGCGATCCCGGCGTTGTTCACCGCGAGGTGGAGGCTGCCGCCCCGCCCGACCGCCGCGGCGACGACGCGCTCCACCGCCGCCGGATCGGAGACGTCCTCGATCACCGGGATCAGCAGGCCGCCCGCGATCTCGATTCGGCGCTCGACGTTGTGCAGCCGCGTCTCGTCGATGTCGGCGCCGACGACGACCGCACCCTCGGCAGCCAGGCCACGCGCGATCGCCGCCCCGATGCCGGACCCCGCACCGGTGACGATCGCGACCTGCTTCTCGAACCTGCCCGGCATGATGGTCCTCTCCTCGACTGCTTCTACAGATCGTAGAACTGGAGGCGGACGGCACAGCTGTGCGCCTCGTGCGCGCTTCGCCCCCATCCACTGGGCACCACCAGGGCATCTCCCGGACGCCGCCTCTGCACGCAGAGGGCGCCGTCAGGATCATCGGCCGTGACCCTGACCAGACGCCAGCTCCTCGGCACCTCCGGCGTGCTCGCCGCTCCCCTCCTGCTCGCCGGGTGCGGCTTCGTGCCCTCGGCCGCGAAGAAGACGACCGGCACCGGCGAGCTGAGCTTCACCACGTGGGGCACCGACGCCGAGCTGGCCGGCTTCCGGACCGCGATCAGCGGCTTCGAGAAGGCGAACGCGGGGTCGAAGATCACGCTGAACGCCGTGCCGTACGAGCAGATGTTCTCGAACATCGACGCGCAGATCCAGGCGGGCAACCCGCCCGACGTGTTCCGCGTCCCGTACTACACGTTCGGCGCGTACGCCGGGAAGGGGCAGCTGCTCGACCTGTCGAAGCACCTGCCGTCGGGGTTCGAGGACCGCTTCACGCCGCAGGCGTGGGCCGCCGTGCAGAACGGTGGGAAGCCCTACGGCATCCCCCATCACACGGACACCTCCGCGATCCTCTACAACACCGCGGCGATGGCGGAGGCGGGCATCACCTCGATCCCGACGAAGCTCGAGGACGCATGGACCTGGCAGGAGTTCGAGGCGGTCGCGCGGAAGCTCCGGAAGGCGCAGCCCGCCGCGAAGTACCCCTTCGGCGTGAACTGGCAGGGCAACGGCGTGACCCGCTGGCTGAACTGGCTGTTCCAGGCCGACGGCCGCTTCCTGAGCGAGGACCTGCAGACCGCGGCGATCGACTCGGCCGCCGGTCGGTCCGCCGTCGACTTCACGCGGTCCTTCTTCCCCGACAAGCTGGTCCCACCGAACGACAGCGTGAAGTCCTCCACCTACGCCGCGGACACGTGGGCGAGCACGACGACCGCGATGGTGTTCTCTGGCGCGTTCGCCATCCCGGCCTCGACCGCGCTGAAGTTCGAGTGGGGCGCGACCTTCGCGCCGCGGAACGCCCGCGCAGGCAGCGACTTCGGCGGCAACGCGCTCGTCGCGACGACCGGCGCGGCGGACAAGGCCGAGCTCGTCGCCTCGTTCTTCGAGTTCGTGACACGCCAGGAGCAGATGCGCGCGTTCTGCGCCGGCGCCTCCTTGCTGCCGACCCGAGCCGATCTGGTGTCCGACGGGATCGAGTTCGCCGTGCGCCCCGAGCTCGCCCCGGTCTTCGTGGGCCAGGCGTCGGCCGTGAAGGCCACCGACTCCGCGCAGGTCGCATCGCCGAACATGTCGGCGATCATCACGGTCCTGCAGAACGAGCTGGAGACGGCGTTCGTCGGCGGTCGCGGCGCCGCGTCGACCGTCTCCGCCCTGCAGGCGGGCATCGGGAAGGCGGTCGCGGTGTGACCGCAGCCCTCGCCGTGCGCCCGCGCCGAGGCCACCGCGGGCGCGAGGGCGGGGTCGCCTACCTCTTCATCGCGCCGAACCTGCTGCTGCTCGGCCTGTTCGTGCTGCTGCCGCTGGTGCAGTCCGTCGGGCTCAGCTTCGAGCGCACGAACGGCTTCGGCGCCGGGACCTTCGCCGGCCTCGACAACTACGCGCGCCTGATCGGCGACCCGCTGTTCTGGCGCTCGCTCGCGAACACGCTGCTGTTCACGCTGCTGACGACGCCGCTGTCGATGGGGCTCGGGCTCGGCGCAGCGGTGCTGCTGAACGCGGCGCTGCCCGCCCGCGGGGTGTTCCGCTCGATCCTGATCCTGCCGATGTCCGTGTCCGGCGTCGCGACCGCGCTGATCGGCCTGCTGATGTTCGACGAGAACTCCGGCGTGCTGAACGAGCTGCTGCGCTTCATCGGCCTGCCCGGCGTGCACTGGCAGTCCGGCAGCGCCGCCGCGTTCGCCTCCGTCGTGCTCGTCACGCTCTGGTGGCGGGTCGGGTTCAACATGCTGATCTACCTGGCCGGGCTGCAGGGGCTGTCGCCCGAGCTGCAGGAGGCGGCGGCGCTCGACGGCGCCCGCGGCTGGCAGCGCCTCCGCTCCATCACCGTGCCGCTGCTCGGTCCGCAGTCGTTCTTCCTGTTGATCGTGAACGTCATCTACTCGTTCCAGGTGTTCGACATCGTGTTCGTGCTGACCGGAGGCGGACCGCAGGACGCGACGAGCGTCCTCGTCACGTACGCGTACCAGACGGGGTTCGTCACCCGCGACCAGGGCTACGCGTCGGCGATCGGCGTCGTGCTCCTCCTGCTCGCGCTCGGGTTCACCGCCGTGCGCTGGCGCCTGAGCCGCACGAGGGACCTCGCCGAATGACGACCGTCGATCGCCCGCTGCCCGTCGCCGCGACCCGCACCGCCTCGCCGAGGAGACGCCGTGCTCGCCGCGGCGTCCTGCTGCGCGCGCTGGTCGCGATCGTCGTCGCGGTCGTCACCCTGTTCCCGCTCTACTGGATGGTCGTCGTGGCGCTCTCCTCGCGCTCCGACCTGGTCGGCGGCGAGCTGCGCCTGATCCCGACCTCGATCACATTCGAGAACTTCGCGAAGGTCCTGAACGGGTTCCCGGTGGGGACGTGGTTCGGCAACTCCGTCTCGATCGCGGTCGCCGTCGCGGTGCTGACCGTCGCGGTCAACCTGCTGGCCGGCTACGCGTTCGCGCACCTGCGGTTCCGCGGCTCGTCGACGCTGTTCCTGATCGCCCTCGGCACCCTGACGCTGCCGGTGCAGACGATCATGGTCGCCCTCTTCCGCCTGGTGACCGGTCTCGGTCTCTACGGCAGCTACTGGGCGGTCGTGCTGCCGACGGCGGCGAGCGCGTTCGGGCTGTTCCTCGCCCGGCAGTTCCTGCTCGGCATCCCCCGCGAGCTGATCGAAGCGGCCCGGATCGACGGCGCGAGCCACTTCCGGGTGTTCCGGAGCGTCGTCCTGCCGCTGTCCCGCCCGCTGATCGCGGTGCTGTTCTTCATGACGCTGCTGTCCTCCTGGAACGACTTCGCCTGGCCGCTGATCGCGCTGAAGGAGAACTCCCTGTTCACGCTGCCGATCGGGCTGCTGTACCTGCAGAGCGAGAACGGCCCCGACTACGGCAGCACGATGGCGTTCGCCCTGATCGACGTCGCACCGATGGTCGTGCTGTTCCTGCTGTTCCAGCGCTACTTCGTGCAGGGCTTCGCGAGGAGCGGCATCCGCTGAGGTCCGGGATCCCGCTCAGGCTTTGGCGGGTTCCGGCGGTGACGCACTGGCGGAGGCGGACTCGTGCCGCGTGCGCATCCGCTCCTTGAGGTACTCCCTCGGCGCGGCGGTCGGGTCCATCCCCACGACCACGACGCCGCGGCTGTGCCGCGCGTCGAGATCCGCGAGCGCCTCCTCCAGATTGACGAACGGGTAGAAGCCCGAGATCAGCATCCGGATGTCCCACTCCGCCACCAGCTCGGCGACGTCGCGCAGCTCCACGGCGATCCGGGGGTCGGGCCCGGCGAGGTAGAGCTCGATCTCGGTGGACCGGCGGTCGTCGGTCGAGCTGACCCGCGATCCCGCGATCCCCAGCTCGACGGCGAGCTGCTCGTAGTGGCCGTAGTTGTCGAGCAGCGCGGTCACCGGCCTGCCGTCCGCGGCCTTCCGGATCGCCTCGAGCAGATCCGTGCGGTAGCCGATCGGCTTCACGCCGATCGAGCGGAGGTAGTCGTGGTTCTCGTCCCCCGCGATCCCGATCACGCGGGCGCCGGCGAGGCGCGCCATCTGGCATTCGAGGTGTCCGACGCCGCCCGCCGCCGCGGAGACCAGCACCGTGTCGGCGCTGCTCAGCTTCAGGGACTGCACCAGGCGGAACGCGGTCAGGCCGACGAGGTAGAGGGCGCCGCCGACCTCCCAGTTCATGCGGGGCGGCCGGCGGACGAGCCCACCGGGATCGACGAGGATGTGCGTCGCGTGGGCGCCGTGCGCGGGGTCGTGCC
>NZ_CAXTHO010000054.1:0-6560 GCF_964244015.1 uncultured Amnibacterium sp.
ACGTCGTCGCGACCGGCGCGTTCGAGCTCGACCGTGACGATCTGGTCCGGTACGCGGGCGCGTCCGGCGACTTCAACCCGATCCACTACCGCGACGATGTCGCGACCTCCGTCGGGCTGCCCGGCGTCCTCGCCCACGGGATGCTCACGATGGGCCTCGCCGTCCAGCCGGTGATCGACCGCTTCGGCGGCGACCGCGTCCGCGACTA
Organism: uncultured Amnibacterium sp.; assembly: GCF_964244015.1. Lineage (NCBI taxonomy): Bacteria > Bacillati > Actinomycetota > Actinomycetes > Micrococcales > Microbacteriaceae > Amnibacterium > uncultured Amnibacterium sp. Next base: position 209 of record NZ_CAXTHO010000054.1, read on the forward strand.
CCAGGTGCGCTTCACCCGCCCCGTGCCGGTGCCGCCGGAGGGGACGGTCCGGCTCGAGATCGAGGCGAGGGTCGGCCTGCTCGACGGCGACGTCGCGCGCATCGACGTCGTCGCGAAGGTCGGCGGACAGACCGTGCTCGGCCGCGCGCAGGTCCGCGTCGCGCTGGGCCCACGCCCGTCGGAGGCTCCGCGTGCTGGGTGACTGCATGCGGAGGGGCGGCCGGCGACAGTGAGCACCGAGCAGATGGCGGCGGAGGACCTCCGCCTCGCGCGCCTCACGACCCTCAAGGTCGGAGGCCCTGCGACCCGCGTGGTCGTCGCGACGACCGACGAGGTCGTCGTCCGGACCGCGCTCGAGGCGTGGGCGGACGACGAGCCGCTGCTCGTGCTCGGCGGCGGGTCGAACGTGGTGATCGGCGACGCCGGATTCGCCGGCACCGTGCTCGTCGTGGCGACGCGCGGCATCGAGCGGATCGCCGACGCGGCTCATCTCACCGCAGGTCCGCCGTCGAGCGCCGCCGACCGACTCCGCTCGCTCGAGCGCTCCCTCCGGCCACAGCAGCAGCGGGAGCCGGTGCGGGTCCGGGTGCAGGCGGGGGAGTCGTGGGACGTGCTGTGCGCGGAGGCCGTCGCGCGGGGCTGGAGCGGGATCGAAGCGCTCTCCGGCGTGCCGGGCTCCTGCGGGGCCGCCCCGATCCAGAACATCGGCGCCTACGGCCAGGAGCTCGCCGCGACGCTCGCCGCGGTCGAGTTCCTCGACCGCGAGACCGGCACGATCCGGCGGCTGCCTGCGTCCGAGCTTCGGCTCGGGTACCGCACGAGCGTCTTCAAGCAGGGGCTGTCCGGCGTCGTGCTCGCGGTGGAGCTGCTCCTCCATCACGCCGTCGGGAACGCTCCGGTGCTCAGCTCGCCCGTCGCATACCCGCAGCTCGCCGACGCGCTCGGTGTGCCGCTCGGGGGCCGGGTGCCGATCGCCGCGCTCCGCGACACGGTGCTGCAGCTGCGCCGATCGAAGGGCATGGTCGTCGACCCGGGCGACCCCGAGTCCGTCAGCGTGGGCTCCTTCTTCACCAACCCGATCGTGAGCGAGCGGTTCGCGCACACGCTGCCGCGGGAGGCGCCGCGCTGGCCGACCTCCGGCGACGAGCCCGATGTGGTCGTGCCGCTCGGCGCCGCGCTGCCGCCCCGACCGAGCCGCGACGGCCAGCCGCAGGTCAAGCTGTCGGCCGCCTGGCTGATCGAGCACTCGGGGGTCCAGCGCGGCTTCCGGTTGCCGGGATCCGACGCGCACATCTCCCGCAAGCACACCCTCGCGATCGTGAACGGTGGGAGGGCGACGGCCGATCAAGTGCTCGAGCTCGCGCGATACATCCAGCAGCGCGTGCAGAGCGAGTTCGGCGTGATCCTGCAGCCCGAGCCCACCCTGATCGGCGCCGCGCTCTGACCGACGGCGTGCCGTCACGGCACGCGGCGTGGCGTCCATCCTGGGATCAGGTGCGCCAGTACCGTCCGTCGACGTACCCCGAACTGGGCGGGGCGCCGAGGGAGGGCTCGACCGATGGCACGCATCCTGCTCCGCGCACACAAGGACCCGTTCACGGTCGCGGCGCCCAGCAAGGTCTTCCGCAAGAACCTCATCGGGGAGAACGTCGGCAACCTCCTGTTCCAGCAGGCCAGCTACAAGCTGCTGCAGACCGAGGGGACGGAGGTCGTGACCGGCCGACTGCTCGGCGGCCGCGAGCAGGCCGAGCGGATCAACACCGAGTTCGACCATGTCGTCATCCCGCTCGCGAACGCCTTCCGGTTCTCCTTCCGGACCGAGCTCGACCGCATGACCGAGACGATCGAGTCGCTGACGGTGCCGGTGACCGTGCTCGGCGTCGGCGCCCAGATGCACCTCGACGGTGACATCGCCCGGCTGGGCAGGATGCGCGCGTCGGTCTCGCGCTTCATGCGCGCCGTGCTCGACCGGTCCCCGTCCGTCGGCGTCCGGGGCGAGTTCACCGATCGGTACCTGCAGTCGCTCGGCTTCACCGACACGGATGTCATCGGCTGTCCCTCCCTGTACATGAACGGGCCCGAGCTGCAGGTCACGAAGCGGGTGCAGCGGCTGTCCAAGCTCTCGAAGATCAGCCTCAACCTGACGCCGTACGTGACCGAGCTCGGTCCGCTCGTCGAGCAGCAGATGCAGCGCTACCCGCGCCTCCGGTACGCCGCGCAGCACCGGGAGGCGCTCGGCATGCTGCTCGGGGGAGCTCCCCTGACGGCGGAGGTGCTCGCGGAGGCGCAGCGAATGCTGCCCACGCATCACGAGCACCCGCTGATCGCCCGGAACCGCACGAGCTTCTTCGTCGACCCCCGCCCGTGGATCGACTACCTGTCCCGCTTCGACTTCAGCTTCGGCACACGGATTCACGGCAACATCGCCGCACTGCTCGCCGGTACGCCCGCCCACGTGCTCGCGCACGACTCCAGGACGCTCGAGCTCGCGCGGTTCTACGACATCCCGCACACCCCGATGCACCAGGTGACCGGCGACACCGACGCCGCCGACCTGTACGCGGCGTCGGACTACGCCGCCTTCAACGCCGGTCTGCCTGCGCGGTTCGCGCACTTCGCGGACTACCTGGAGGACCACCGCCTGCAGCACGTGTATCAGCCGGGGCAGGACGCGATGCGCTTCGAGCGCCGCGCTGCAGCGACCCCCTTCCCCGGCGACGTCTCGCGCAGCCTCGCCTACCGCCGTGCGTCCGCCGTCCGGGTCCTCCGCCGCTTCCCCTCCGGCGTCCGGCGCCCGGAGGCCGCGGTCGCCTGAGGCGTCCGCTGACCCGACCCGATCGAGCACTCGATGTCCCGGATCCTGCTGCGCGGGCACAAGGACCCGTTCCACGTCGTCTCGCCCAGGTCCACGCACCGCAACGACCTGATCGGCAGCAACGTCGGCAACCTGCTCTTCAGCAGCGCGTCCTACAAGCTGCTGCAGGTCGAGGGCACCGACGTGGAGGTGGGGTCGCTCACCGACGGCCGCAGGTCGGCGGAGCAGATCAACGAGCGGTACGACCACGTCGTCATCCCGCTCGCGAACGCGTTCCGGCCGAGCTTCGTCGAGGCGCTGGAGCGCATGACGCGGGTCATCGAGCAGCTTCGGGTGCCGGTCACGATCCTCGGCGTCGGCGCGCAGCTGCGGCTCGACGGGAAGGCGGAGCCGCTGGCGGGGATCGCTCCCGAGGTCTCGCGCTTCGTCCGTGCCGTGCTCGACCGGTCCCCGTCGATCGGCGTCCGCGGCGAGATGACCGAGCGGTACCTGCAGGGCCTCGGATTCACCGACGTCGAGGTGATCGGGTGCCCGTCCGTCTTCCTCCACGGTCCCCGCCATCGCGTCGTGAAGCGGGTGCCCGAGCTGACCCCGGCGTCGCGGATCAGCATGAACCTCTCCCCGTACGTCAAGAACCTCGGCCCGATCGTCGAGCGGCACACCGAGCGGTACGAGAACCTCCGGTACGCGGCGCAGCACCGCGAGGCGCTCGGGATGCTGCTGCACCGCTGGCGCCGGGGCGGTCCCGTCGATCCAGACCGGGCTCAGCTGCCGACCTACCGGGCCCACCCGCTCGTCCGGGACGGTCGCACCAGCTTCTTCGTCGATCCCGAGCCGTGGATGCGCTACCTCGCCGGCTTCGACTACAGCTTCGGCACCCGTATCCACGGCAACATCGCGGCCCTGCTCGCCGGCACGCCCGCCACCGTCCTGGCCCACGACTCCCGGACGCTCGAGCTCGTCCGCTACTTCGACATCCCCTATCGGGTGACGAGGCGGATGCCACCCGACCTGGACGCGGCCGACCTGTACGCGAACGCGGACTTCGGCGCGTTCAACAGCGGCCTCGCGGGCCGGTTCGACCGGTTCACCGCCTTCCTCGGCGATCACGGGCTGCGGCACGTCTTCGACGAGGGCGAGGACCCGACCCGCTTCGATCGCCGGGTCGCCGAGACCCGCTGGCCGGGCGACGTCGGGCGTCGTGTCCGCGTCCCGCGTCGGACTCCCGCTCGTCGGGCCGAGTACCCGGCGATCGCCTGACGCCTCCGCTCAGCCGTCCTTCCGCACCCACCGGAACGTGAGGCGTGCGGCGACGAGGCCGACGACCGTCCACGCGACCAGGACGAGCGCGGTCGTACCGAGGTCCCAGTCGCCGTGCTGCTCGGCCACCGCGAGGTGCTCGGGCAGGAACACCGAGCGCATGCCCTGCGCCACCCACTTCACGGGGAAGATGCCCGCGACGGTCTGCAGCCAGCCCGGCAGGTCGGCGAACGTGAAGTAGACCCCGGAGACGAACTGCAGCACGAGCAGGATCGGCACGATCACGGCGCTCGCGGACCGGCCGGATCGGGGGATGCCCGAGATCCCGATGCCGAGCACCGTCGCCATCACGATCGACAGCAGGAAGACCCAGATGAAGCGCACCCAGTGGGTCGCGTCTTGAGGTAGCGCGACGTCGAACAGGATCCGCGCCACGGCGAGCAGCAGGGCGAGCTGGATCAGCGCCGTCAGCAGCACTGACCCCGCCTTGCCCATGAAGTAGGACACGACCGGCAGCGGGGAGCCGCCGAGGCGCTTCAGCGTGCCGTCGCTCCGCTCGCCCGCGATCGCGATCCCGAGGTTCTGAATGCCCGAGAGCACGACACCCGCGGCGACGAGACCCGGCAGGGTGTACGCCGCGACGGAGATGCCGCCGGTGCCGTCGGGACGGGCGCCGACGGGGTCCGCGGTGCTGAACGCCGCCGCGAACACCAGGAAGATCACGGTCGGGAACAGGAACGTGAAGAAGACCGTGTCCCGCTCGCGGAAGTACTGCCGCACCTCCCATCGCACGCGGCCGATGCCGAGGCGGAGGGTGCGGCCCGGCCCGAAGGTCGAGGAAGGCTGCCTGGTCGCGGTCACTCGAACGCCTCGTCCCCGATCAGCCGGAGGTAGATCTCCTCCAGGGACGGTCGCCGGATCTCGACGTCCCGCGGCTCGCCGCCCGCGGCGGAGACGAGCCCGGCGACGAACATCGCGGGCTGCTCGGTCCGCTGCTCGTGCGCCCCCTCCGCATCGTGCCATCGCACGATCGGGATGCGCGCCTCGTCCGGTCCGATCGAGTCGACCGTGCCGATGTCGATCAGCCGGCCCGCGGCGATCACGGCGACACGGTCGGCGAGCGCCGCCGCCTCGTCGAGGTAGTGCGTCGTCAGCAGGATCGTCGTCCCCTCGCGCTTCAGCTGCTCGACGAGCTGCCAGAAGCGGCGCCTCGCCTCGGGATCGAACCCGGTGGTGGGCTCGTCGAGGAACAGCAGCTCGGGTCGGCCGACGATCCCGAGCGCTACGTCGAGGCGGCGCCGACGACCGCCGGACAGCGCGCTGATGCGCGTGCCGGCGTCGTCCATCAGGCCGACGGACTCGAGCGTCTCGTCGATCGGGCGCGGGTTCGGGAAGAAGGAGGCGACGTGGGTGAGCATCTCGCGCACCCGCGCGGTGCCGGCTTCGGTCGTCGACTGCAGCACGATCCCGATGCGCGCCTTCCACGCGAGACCTCCGCTGCCCGGGTCGGCGCCGAGCACGCGCGCCTCGCCGCCCGACCGGCGGCGGTACCCCTCCAGGATCTCGATCGTCGTCGACTTGCCCGCGCCGTTCGGCCCGAGCAGAGCGAACGTCTCGCCCTGCTCGATCGTGAAGGAGACGCCGGCGAGCGCGACGCGATCGCCGTAGCGCTTCGCGAGATCCACGACCTCCACGACGGGATTCATGCGGACGATCCTTCCGGCTCGAACATGCTCAGTGCAGGACTGCGGAGGCGGGCCGGAGCGCGAGCCGCAGGAGGGCCGCCGCCCCCGCGAACGCGCCGGCGACGAGCGCGACCCAGCCGGCGACCACGCCGTAGCCCTGCGCGGGGTCGAGGAAGGGGTACGGCACCCACCCGTCGGTCGCGCCTCGGACCAGCACGACTCCGGTCCAGACGAGCGGGTAGATCAGCACGACCGGCAGCAGGCGCACGGGCGGGCGCAGCCGATCCGGGGCGAGGAGCAGGTCGAGCAGCGCGGCGACCGGGGTGAGGGCGTGCAGCACGAGGTTCGCCCACGGCAGCGGGACGCCGCCCGCGGCGCCGAGTGGGGCGAGCAGCGCCCAGTAGACGACGCCGACGAGCACGAGGTAGGTCCCTGCGCACCAGCGCACGGCGACCCAGGCGGTGGTGGGCGGCGTGCCCCGCAGCAGCCGCATCCCGCCGACGACCGCGACGACTGCGCCGATCACGTTCGACTGCACGGTGAAGAAGCCGAAGAAGTTGAACGGCTTGACCGACCCGATCGCGGCGATGGT
>NZ_CAXTHO010000054.1:6660-17733 GCF_964244015.1 uncultured Amnibacterium sp.
GCGGTGGTGTTCACGGATCAGGGGATCCGGCGGCGCGAAGCGCCTGCCGGATCCCCACTGTGCTGATCTGCACAGTCGTGAACACCGAACTCAGGCGAAGAAGGCGGCGAGGCGCGCGACGCCCTCTGCGAGCTGGTCGTCGCCGAGCGCGTAGCTGAGGCGGAGGTAGCCGCTCGGGCCGAACGCCTCGCCCGGGACGACCGCGACCTCGAGCCGTTCGAGCAGCAGATCGGCGAGCTCGAGCGTCGTGGTCGGCGTGCTGCCTCCCCACTCGCGGCCGAGCAGCGCGGTCACGTCGGGGTAGACGTAGAACGCGCCCTGCGGCGTCGGCGTGCGGAAGCCCGGGATCGCGTTCAGCCCGCCCACGATCGCCGTCCTGCGTCGGTCGAACGCCTGCCGCATCGCTTCGATCGGCTCGGTCGGGCCATCCAGGGCGGCGATCGCCGCGCGCTGCGCGACGTTGTTCACGTTCGACGACAGGTGGGACTGGAGGTCGCTCGCTCCCTTGATGGCCGCAGCGGGGCCGACCATCCAGCCGACCCGCCAGCCGGTCATGGCGTAGGTCTTCGCGACGCCGTTGACCAGCACGGCCTGACCGGCGAGCTCGGGCACCGCCTCAACGATCGAGATCGCCCTCACCCCGTCGTAGACGAGGTTCTGGTAGATCTCGTCGGTCATCACCCAGATGCCGTGCTCGAGCGCCCACTCGCCGATCGCGCGGGTCTCCTCCTCCGGGTACACCGCTCCGGTCGGGTTGGAGGGGGACACGAACACGAGCAGCTTCGTGCGCGGGGTCCTGGCGGCCTCGAGCTGCTCGACCGTGACCCGGTACTCCTGGTCGGCGCCGGCGAACACCTCGACCGGCACGCCGCCCGCCAGCTTCACCACCTCGGGGTAGGTGACCCAGAACGGACTGGGGATGATGACCTCGTCGCCGTCGCCGACGAGCGTCTGCACGGTCTGGAAGACCGCATGCTTGCCGCCGTTCGTCACGATGACCTGCGCGGGGGAGACCTCGAGGCCGCTGTCGCGCAGCGTCTTGGCCGCGATGGCCTCCCGCAGCTCGGGCAGACCCGCCGCCGGCGTGTAGTGGTGGTTGCGCGGATCGCGGGTGGCGCGCTCGGCCGCCTCCACGACGTGCTGCGGGGTGTCGAAGTCCGGCTCGCCCGCCGCGTAGCTGACGACGGGGCGGCCCGCGGCCTTCAGGGCCTTCGCCTTCGAATCGACCTTCAGGGTCGCGGACTCGGCGATGCCGGCGATGCGGGGAGCGATGGGGCCTGGTGCGGTGCGGGGCACGGTCGTCAAGCGTACCGGCGCGCTCGCGGCACGGGCGGAGCCCGCTGCTACACTTGCGGCGCCCATGAGGTGGTGGCGTGCGTGCGTGCACCCGTCACGGGCAGCCCTAGGGCGGTGGCTCAATTGGTAGAGCAGCGGTCTCCAAAACCGCAGGTTGCAGGTTCAAGTCCTGTCCGCCCTGCGAGAACGGCCTCGGCACGAGGACGACGACGGCGAGAGGAGGACCCAGGTGGCACGCAGAGTGCTCGATGAGCCCGGCGAGGACGTCGTCGCGGTCGCGAAGCTCGAACGGCAGGCCCGGCGCGGTCCGATCGCCCGGATCGCCCTCTTCCTCCGCCAGGTCGTCGCCGAGCTGCGCAAGGTGGTCACCCCCACCTGGCGGGAGCTCGTGACCTACACCGGGGTGGTACTCGGCTTCGTCGTCGTGATGATGGCGATCGTGTACGCGCTGGACATCGGGTTCGGCGCACTCGTGGTGTGGGTCTTCTCCGGCTCCGGCTGAGCCGAGCACAAGACAGAGCAGGACGCCGTCCGCCCGCGCACCCTTCGCGGGCGAGGAAGCGGCGTCATCGATCCAGAAGGAATCCGTACACCGTGGCCAAGTCCCATCGCGACGAGCTCGATCTCGAGACCGAATTCGAGCAGAACGCCGGCGCCGACGAGGGTTCCCCCGAACTCGCGCTGTCCGAAGACTCGCACCTGCCCAGTCGGGCGGAGCAGCTCGAGTCCGCGACCGAGGCGGAGCGGCTGAACGTCGTCCGCCAGGACGAGGAGCAGAACCTGCAGGAGGAGCTCGACGCGATCGAGGAGGCCGCGGATCCCGATGCGGACCGCGCGGTGGACGAGGCGCTCGAGGTCCACGATCCCGCCGACTACGAGGCCGCCGCCGAGGCGACCGAGGACGAGAGCGACGAGGCGTTCGAGGAGGCCGCTGCCGCCGGGGACGCGGAGGTCGTCTCCGAGGGCATCGCCGCCGACCTCGCGACGTCGACGCTCGGCGATGCCGAGCTGGATGCGGACGCCGACGAGGTCGAGATCGACCCGTACGACGCGTTCCGCACCGAGCTGCGCGGCAAGCTCGGCAAGTGGTACGTCATCCACTCCTACGCCGGCTTCGAGAAGCGCGTGAAGCAGAACATCGAGCAGCGCAAGACGACGCTCGCGCAGGAGGACGCGATCTACGAGGTCCAGGTCCCGATGGAGGACGTGGTCGAGATCAAGAACGGCCAGCGCAAGCTCGTCAACCGCGTCCGGATCCCCGGCTACGTGCTGGTCCGGATGGACCTGAACGAGGAGTCCTGGTCGCTCGTGCGGCATACGCCGGGCGTCACCGGCTTCGTGGGCAACGCGCACAACCCGACACCGCTGCGCTTCAACGAGGCGTTCGAGATGCTGAAGGGCATGGTCGAGATCGCCGAGGCGCCCGCGAAGGCCGGTGCTGCGGCGGCCAAGGGCGGCCGCGGCGGCGGGCTCCGCACCGCGATCCCCGCCGAGGTCGACTTCGAGGTCGGCGAGACGATCACGATCAAGGAGGGCTCGTTCGCGGGCCTCCCCGGCACGATCAACGAGATCAAGCCGGAGAGCGGCAAGCTCATCGTGCTCGTGTCGCTCTTCGAGCGCGAGACGCCGGTCGAGCTCAGCTTCGACCAGGTCACCAAGCTCTGAGTTCATTGCTTTCGATCCGCAGGCGGATCGAAAGCTGTATCGTACCGACGCGCTGAACGCGCGTCGGCTGACGACGGCCGGTCGAGTCAGCCTCGATCAGGCGTAGACTACTTCGTCGGCCTTCGGGCCGCGGAACCACGCCGTGCACAGGCACGGAGGTGGGAGCAGACGCGCGGCACTCGCCCGCGTCTTCGAGAGAGAAGGAATCATGGCTCGCCAGAAGAAGGTGACCGGCCTGATCAAGCTCCAGATCAAGGCGGGCGCCGCAAACCCGGCGCCTCCGATCGGGCCCGCGCTCGGTCAGCACGGCGTCAACATCATGGAGTTCTGTAAGGCGTACAACACGGCGACCGAGTCGCAGCGCGGCAACGTTATCCCCGTCGAGATCACCGTCTACGAGGACCGCACGTTCACGTTCGTCCTGAAGACCCCGCCCGCCGCCGAGCTGATCAAGAAGGCCGCCGGCGTCGCCAAGGGTTCCTCGACCCCGCACACGGCCAAGGTGGGTCACCTCACCCGTGTCCAGGTGCGCGAGATCGCCCAGACGAAGCAGCCCGACCTGAACGCCAACGACCTCGATGCCGCCGCGAAGATCATCGCCGGCACCGCACGGTCCATGGGCATCACGGTCGAGTAGGGGAGCGGACACTCATGGCTCAGAAGAGCAAGGCGTACCGCGCTGCGGCCGCCAAGATCGAAGAAGGCAAGTTCTACTCCTCCGACGAGGCGCTGACCCTTGCGAAGGAGACCGGTTCGGCGAAGTTCGACTCCACCGTCGAGGTCGCCCTGAAGCTCGGCGTCGACGTGCGCAAGGCGGACCAGATCGTGCGCGGCACGGTCTCGCTGCCCCACGGCACCGGCAAGACGCAGCGCGTCATCGTGTTCGCGATCGGCCCGGCCGCCGAGGCCGCGATCGCGGCGGGCGCCGACGAGGTCGGTGGCGACGACCTGATCGCCCGCGTCGCAGCCGGCTGGACCGACTTCGACGCCGCCGTCGCGACGCCGGACCTCATGGGCAAGGTCGGCCGCCTGGGCCGCGTGCTCGGCCCGCGCGGGCTCATGCCGAACCCGCGTACCGGCACCGTGACCCCGGACGCGGCGAAGGCCGTGTCCGAGATCAAGGGCGGCCGTATCGAGTTCCGCACGGACAAGCACTCCAACGTGCACTTCGTCGTCGGCAAGGCCGGCTTCTCGGAGGCCGCGCTGGCGGAGAACTTCCAGGCGGCGGTCGACGAGATCAACCGTCTGAAGCCCTCCTCCTCGAAGGGTCGCTACATCCAGAAGGCGTCGGTTTCGACGACCTTCGGCCCGGGCATCCCCCTGGACGTCGCCGCGCTGGCGTAGTACTCGCTGTTCACGGATCAGGGGATCCGGCGTAGGGCGCCTCGCGCCCGCCGCCGGATCCCCTGATCCGTGAACGGCGTCGTCAATAGCCGGAGATCTGGATCACGACCTTGCCTCGGACGTGACCGGCCTCCAGGAGGCGCTGGGCGTCGGCGATGCGGGCGAGCGGGAAGACCTCCTGCACCGAGACGCGGAGATCGCCGGAGTCGATCAGCCGGCCGATCACGGCGAGCGTTGCCGCGTCCGGCACCATCCGGTATGTCGTCGCCCGCACACCGGCACGCGCGGCATCGTCCATCAGCGTGGGCCAGGTGCCGCTCGACACGTTGACGACCAGGCCACCCGGCCGGAGCACGGCGAGGGATCGCGGCCCGGTGTGGTCGAACCGGTCGCCCACGAGGTCGATGACCGTGTCCACCTCCGCGACGACATCCTCGAATCGCGTCGTGGTGTGGTCGACGGTCTCGCTCGCCCCGAGCTCGTGCAGCCAGCTCGTGTTACGGCCCGACGCGGTGGCGATCACGTGCGCGCCGAAGTAGGCGGCGAGCTGCACCGCGAGGTGCCCGACGCCGCCCGCTCCTGCATGGATCAGGATCCGCTGGCCCTCATGCGCCTTCGCGAGCTCCACGACCGCACCCCATGCGGTGATCGCGGCGAGCGGGACGGCCGCCGCCTCCGCGTGCGACAGCACCATCGGCTTCGGGGCGACCTGCTGGGCCGGCACGGTCAGGTACTCGGCGAAGCTGCCGGTGGAACGCGGCGCCGCGCTCACCCCGTAGACCTCGTCGCCGGGCTGCAGCCGGAACGCCTCGTACGGTGCCTGCACGACGACGCCGCTGAAGTCGTGGCCGAGCACCGCCGGGAAGCACTGCACCCCCGCGGCGGCGCCCTGCCCGGCTCGCGTCGTGACATCGATCTGGTTCAGTCCCGCCGCGACGACACGGATCAGCAGCTCTCCGACGACCGGTGTCGGCATCGTCACGTCGGCGATGCGCAGCGTGCCCGCGTCGCCGAAGTGATCGAGCACGACCGCCCGCATCATCTCGCTGCTCGCCGGTGGGACCGCTGTCGCGACCTCGCTGTGGAGTGTCATCGTGCCTCCGGTCCGTCCGGTGAGGGACTCGTGCTGCTCCGGGCCATTCCATCGGGTCAGTGATTCGGCGCTGTTTCGGCGGGATCACCGCTGTGGAACAGGACTGCGCGCGCGCTCCCGGGCGTGGCGGACCGATCAGACCCTCGAAGTCGACTTCTCCGAGACGTGTGAGCGCTTTCGACATCGGTCGTTCCCAAGATCCGCATGCCAGGTCCTCACGCAGTTCATAGGAACCTGCGGTTCTCTAGAGACGTGTCCGTGACTCGACCCGCCTCCGAGGCCGCCCAGCAGAGCCGTCCCCGCCTCAAGCACCCGGACGGCAGTCCCATCCGCGTGCTCGTCGTGGACGATGAGCCGACCCTCACCGACCTGCTGCAGATGGCCCTCCGCTACGAGGGCTGGGAGGTCAAGACGGCCGCCGACGGTCGCCGCGCCCTCGCGCTCGCCCGCGAGTTCCGTCCCGACGCGATCGTGCTGGACATGATGCTGCCCGACATCGACGGCATGCAGGTGCTGTCCCGCGTGCGGCAGGACGGCCAGCAGACCGCGGTCCTGTTCCTCACGGCGAAGGACTCGCTCGAGGACCGCATCAACGGCCTCACCGCGGGCGGCGACGACTACGTGACGAAGCCGTTCAGCCTCGAGGAGCTCGTCGCGCGGCTCCGCGGCCTCATCCGCCGCTCGATGCTCACCGCGAACGAGGAGGAGGACCCGCGACTCGTCGTCGGCGACCTCGTGCTCGACGAGGACAGCCACGAGGTCTCCCGCGGCGGCGAGCAGATCGACCTGACCGCGACCGAGTTCGAGCTGCTCCGCTATCTGATGCGCAACCCGCGTCGCGTGCTGTCGAAGACGCAGATACTCGACCGGGTGTGGAACTACGACTTCGGCGGCAAGTCCAGCGTCGTCGAGATCTACATCTCCTACCTCCGCCGCAAGCTCGACGCCGGCCGCACGCCGATGATCCACACGGTCCGCGGCGCCGGCTACATGCTGAAGGCGGCGGAGTAACCCTCCGGGCTCTCCGGGCGCGAACGTGATGCACTTCTCGAGTTGGACGCTGCGCAGCCGGCTCATCGGGCTGACCGTGCTGCTCGTAGCGGTGACGAGTGTGCTCATCGGCGGCGTGATGTCGTTCGTCGTCCGGCAGTCGTTCGTCACGCAGTTCGATCAGGGACTCACGAACTCCGCTCAGGGCGTCGGCCGCGCGATCACGTACAACAACGGCAGCGTGCCCATCGGGCCGTACGGCGTCGACGAGGGAACCGTCCTCGCCTACTATCCGCAGTTCGGCGTCCCGAGCGGGTACCTGATCTCGAACTCGGAGAATGCGAGCCCCTTCTCGAGTGCCCAGCTGAGCGCGCTGGAGGAGGCCGCCGGAGCCACCTCCCGTCCGGAGAATCAGGATCGTGCCGCGCTCACCGCGGAACTCGACGGTCGCGAGTACCGCTTCACGGTGACCGGCGGGCCGGGGGGAGGCACGATCGTGGTGGGCAAGCCCACCAGCGTGCTGAACACCGAGATCGCGGGGGCGCTCGCGCCGATCGCGATCGTCGTCATGCTCGCGATCGTGCTCGCGGGGCTGCTCGGCGCGCTCATCATCGGCCGGGCGCTGCGCCCGCTCCGCAGGGTCGCGCGGGTCGCCTCGAACGTCGCCTCCCTGCCGCTCGAGCGGGGCGACGTCGAGCTACCCGAGCGGGTGCCGGAGGAGGACACGAACCCGCACACGGAGGTGGGCCAGGTCGGTTCCGCGCTGAACAACCTGCTCGACTCGGTGCAGACCGCGCTCGCCGTGCGCCAGGCGAGCGAGGAGAAGGTGCGGCACTTCGTCGCGGATGCGAGCCACGAGCTTCGGACGCCGCTCGCCTCAATCCGCGGCTACGCGGAGCTGACGCGGCGCTTCGGCGGCCCGCTGACCGAGGACGTGCAGCACAACATCGGTCGGATCGAATCCGAGGCGATGCGGATGACGAGCCTCGTCGAGGACCTGCTGCTGCTGGCGCGGCTCGACGCCGAGCGCGAGCTCGAGACCCGCGACGTCGACCTCTCGCGGATGCTCGTCGATGTGCTCAGCGACGCGAACGCCGCCGGACCGGACCACGTCTGGGAACTCGACCTGCCCGAGGAACCGGTGACGGTGCGCGGCGACGAGGCGAAGCTGCAGCAGGTCTTCACGAACCTGCTCGCGAACGCCCGGGTGCACACGCCCGCCGGCACCACGGTCGTCCTCGAGCTCACCGAGCCGAAGGACGGTCACGTGCTCGCGCGGGTGCGGGACGACGGGCCCGGCATCCCCGAGAACCTGCGGCCGAAGCTGTTCGGCCGCTTCGTCCGCGGCGACTCCTCGCGTGCCAGGACGACGGGCAGCACGGGCCTCGGCCTGTCTATCGTGAGCGCGGTCGTGGAGGCGCACCACGGCACGGTCTCCGTCGCCTCCGAACCGGGCACGACCGTCTTCACCGTCCAGCTCCCGGTCGAGCAGCCCGTGGTGACCAAGGAGCCCCAGCCCGCCTGACGCCGGTGTTCACGGATCAGGGGATCCGGGGCGCGGAGCGCCACCGGATCCCCTGATCCGTGAACACCTTCAGCTGCTACTTCGTGACCAGGTGGGTGGTCTCGAGGAGGACGCGAGCCGGGTCCGGAGCCGCGACGGTCGGTACGGGGGCGTCCTCGAGGCCCGTGATCAGGGTCGTCGGCAGCGAGACCGCGAGCGCGCCCCAGGAGACGGCGGTCGACAGGGCGCGCTCGAGGTCGAGCTCGCCGTCGCTGTCCTGACGGATCGAATGGCCGAGGAACCCGGCGAGCGTGGCGTCGCCAGCGCCCGTCGTGTTGACGAGCCGCGGCGCGACCGCCGCCCCCCAGAACGCCGCGTCCTCCGTGATCGCCAGCGCGCCGTCGGCGCCGAGCGAGACCAGCGCGACCTCGACGCCTCCGCGGTTCAGCTCCCGGCCCGCGTCGAGCGCCTCCCCGATCGTCGCGAGGTTCCTGCCGACGAGGTTCGCGAGCTCGTCCGCGTTGGGCTTGATCAGGTTCACGAGCCCGCTCGTCACGAGCCGGTCGAGCGGGACGCCGCTGGTGTCGAGTGCGACCCGGACCCCCGCCTCGCGGGCACGCTCGAACAGCGAGGTCATGTCGACGTAGTCGCCGGTGTCGCTGTTGAAGGGGTGCGTGCCGGAGGCGCAGAGCCAGTCGGCGTCCATCTCGACGAGCTGCTCGACCGTGAGGTCGACGACGCGGTCCCAGTCCGTGGTCGACATCGGGATCGCCGACTGGTTCACGTTCGTGGTCCGCCCGCCGTCCTCCACGATCGCGGTGTTGACCCGGATCCGGCCCTGGATCGGCATGATCCGCAGGATGTGCGGGTAGGGGGTCCGGAACAGCAGGTGCTCGTCGTCGCGGCCGATCGGCATCACCGCCGCGACCTGCGTGCGTGCCAGGTGCAGCGTGCGGGCCACGTTCAGGCCCTTGCCGCTCATGTACTCGTGGACCTCGACCGCGCGGTTGACCTTGCCGGGCGCCATCGATGCGACGAGGTAGGTGCGGTCCAGCACCGGGGCCGGGGTCAGGGTGACGACGCCGCTCACGAATCGTCCTTCCGAGGTGTCGCGCCGCGCAGGGACGAGCCCTGAGCGATCTGCTGCACTCTACTGAGCGCGGTCCGCGAGCTCCTTCGCGGCGGTGCGGCCACCGACCGCGCCGAGCACGGCGACGGCGACGAGCAGCGCGGCGGCGAGGGCGAGCCCGAGCCAGAACGCGACGAGCAGCAGCGCGGCGCCGGACAGTGCGCCGAGCGCGAGCAGCACCACCGCCGCGAGGCGCCGGAACCACGCCTGGCCCGTGCTGCGACCGAGCCTCGAGTCGAAGGCGAGCCCGGCGAGGGTGGAGGTGATCACCACGGTCGTCACGTCGGTCACCGCGATGTGGCGAGCGGCACCGGCCTGCATGCCCATCGCGACGGCGAGCAGCGCCGTGACCGGGAGGCCGATAGCCGGTTCGGCGGGCGTCGAGGTCGCGAACGTGGTCGGCACGAGCGCGATCAGCAGCAGCACGGCGGCGGTCGACAGCACCCAGGTGTCGCGACGGTGCCAGCCCTTCGGCACGCCGCGGAGGAATCGGCCCGCGACCGTCGCGCCCACGACGAAGCCGGCGAGCGCGACGATCGGCCCGACGATCGGCAGGCCGTCCTGCCCGGTCAGCCCCATCGCGAGGATGACCACGTTGCCCGTCATGTTCGCGGTGAACACCTTGTCGAGGCCGAGGTAGCCGATCGCGTCGACCACGCCGGTCGAGAAGGTGAGGACGAGCATCAGGGTGAGGTGGAGCCTCGCCTGGTCGCGCAGCATGTCGTGTCCCTCCTGGGGGCGGGCCCCCATCCAATCGGCGTGGTGTCTCGGCCCGATAACGTTGGTGCGTCCTCGACGTGCGGAGGTGGCATGCGCTTCGACCTGTCGGGCTGGACCGCGGTTCAGCCCGGGAGCGACGCGCAGACGTATCTGCCGTCGACGCCCGAGACCGTGCTGTGGGGGCGGCTGCCCTGCGGCGCGGATGAACCGGTGCTCTCGGTCGCCTCCGGCTCGGTCGTCACGATCGACACCCTCTCGCATGAAGGCCTGCTGCCCGACCAGGGGCAGGACCCCGTCGCCTTCTTCGGCCGCGAGGGCGTGCCGCCGCAGCTCGTGCTCGACGACGCGATCCGGGTCGCTGCGGCGTGCACCCGCGACGAGATCGACGGCCCCCACGTGGTGACCGGCCCGATCGCGGTGCGCGGCGCGCAGCCGGGCGACCTGCTCCGCATCGACGTGCTCGAGCTCGAGCCGCGCGTGCCGTACGGCGTGATCTCGAACCGGCACGGCCGCGGCGCCCTGCCCGGGGAGTACCCGGAGGGGGACGAGTCGGTCAGCGTGTTCGCCGCGGTCGCCGAGCGCGACGGCGCGCTCGTCGGCGTGCTGCCACGGGGCGCGGGAACGGACGCGATCGCCCGGTTCCCGCTCGCGCCCTTCCTCGGGATCATGGGCGTCGCAGCGGCAGGGGAGGAGCGCCCGCACTCCGTCCCGCCCGGTGCATACGGCGGCAACATCGACGTGAAGCTGCTCGTCGAGGGCACGTCGCTGCTGCTGCCGGTCCAGGTCGACGACGCGCTCGCCTACGTCGGCGACCCGCACTTCGCGCAGGGCGACGGCGAGGTCGCGCTGACCGCGATGGAGGCGTCGCTGCGGGCGACCCTCCGCTTCTGCGTGATCCCCCGATCGGTGGCGCTGCAGGAGTACGGCGCCGTGACCGGGCCGCTCGTCGTCACACCCGAGTTCCTGGTACCGACCGGACTGAGCGAGGACCTCGACGAGGCGGTGCAGCACTGCGTCCGGGCCGCGATCGAGCTGCTGCATGCCCGATTCGGCATGGACCGCGCGAACGCGCTGGCCTACCTCTCCGCCGCGACCGACTTCGACATCTCCCAGGTCGTCGACCTGGTGAAGGGCGTCCACGCGAAGATCCGGATCGCCGACTTCGATGCCTGAGATCGACACCACTGCTGCGGTGCACGCGGATGCCGAGCCGCCGATCGGCCTGATGGAGGCGTTCTGGCGCTACGAGCAGGCACTGATGGCCGACGACGTGCCCGCGCTCGACGCGCTCTTCGCCGACGGGCCGTGGACGCTGCGCGGCGACGCCGGCGG